>MVQW01000133.1 GCA_002067265.1 Methanomethylovorans sp. PtaU1.Bin073
GATAATGACAAACAAATATGCTGAAGGCTATCCTGGTAAGAGATATTACGGTGGCTGCGAATTTGTAGACATTGCCGAAAACCTTGCAAGGGACAGAGCAAAAGCCATATTTGGTGCAGAGCATGTGAACGTGCAACCCCATTCAGGATCAGGAGCCAACATGGGAGTATATTTCTCTGTACTCAAACCAGGGGACACAATAATGTCCATGGACCTGTCACATGGCGGTCATCTTTCACATGGAAGCCCTGTTAACTTCGCTGGCCAGCTTTACAATATAGTACCTTATGGAGTGTCCAAGGAAACGGAAGCATTGGATTACGATGTACTTATGGAAATGGCAAAGCAGACAAAACCGCGTATGATCGTTTGCGGAGCATCTGCTTACTCCCGTACCCTTGATTTCAAGCGTTTCAGAGAGATAGCCGATGAGGTGGGTGCATATCTGCTGGCTGATATTGCCCATATTGCCGGACTTGTGGCAGCCGGAGTACATCCCAGTCCTGTCCCTTATGCTGATTTCGTCACAACGA
Source organism: Methanomethylovorans sp. PtaU1.Bin073 (assembly GCA_002067265.1). The sequence goes on from MVQW01000133.1 coordinate 534, forward strand.
CCACTCACAAGACCCTGCGTGGACCAAGAGGTGGAATGGTCATGTGCAAGGAAGAATATGCAAAAGCACTTGATAAGGCCATATTCCCCGGAATACAGGGCGGACCTCTGATGCACATTATAGCTGCAAAGGCGGTGGCTTTTAAGGAAGCACAAAGCAAGCAGTTCAAACAGGACCAGGAACAGACAGTCAAGAATGCAAAGATGCTCTCTGAGAGCCTTATTGAGAGGGATTTCAACATAGTGTCAGGTGGAACGGATAACCACGTAATGCTCCTCAATCTCAATAAGTTTAACATCACCGGAAAGGAGGCAGAAGCAGCCATGAGCAAGGCTGGTATTATCCTCAACAAAAACACCATACCTTTTGAAACCAAAAGCCCGTTCATTACAAGTGGTATAAGGATAGGTACTCCTGCTTCAACCACCCGTGGCATGAAAGAAAGGGAAATGGTGGACATTGCCGGTTTCATAGAGAATGTGATCGCTAACATCGGTAATGATAAAATCCTTATGGAGATCAGTTCTGATGTTGAGCAGCTGGTCAGCAGATTCCCCATTTATAAGTAAAAAGTAAAGAGGTGGACATAGTGGTGGCAGAGGAATATAGCACGAGAATAATCGATGGGCGTGCCCTTGCAAAGAAGGTAGAGGAAGAAGTAAAAGAAGGTGTTCAGAAGCTCAAAGCCGAAAAGGGTATCATACCCGGCCTTGCCACCATTTTGGTAGGAGAAGACCCGGCTTCAAAGATGTATGTGCGCCTCAAGCACAAAGCATGTGAAAGAATAGGAATACATGGAGAAGACCACAATCTTCCAGCCTCTATTTCACAGGAAGAGCTTACCACCCATATAAAGCAACTCAACCTTAGAGATGACATACATGGAATCCTGCTGCAATTACCTCTTCCAAAGCATCTTGACGACAAGGAAGCTATGCTGGCAATCGATCCTAAGAAAGATGCAGATGGTTTTCATCCATACAACATGGGAAATCTACTCATAGGAAATGAAGGATTTGTGCCATGCACTCCAAAGGGAGTTATTCGGGCAATGGAAGAGCATGGTGTCCAGATACAGGGAAAACATGCTGTAATTGTCGGACACAGTAATGTCGTCGGAAAACCCATGGCTGCAATGTTGATAAACCGCAATGCAACTGTTTCGGTATGCCATGTGTTCACTAAGGACCTGAAACAATACACCCTGGATGCGGACATACTTGTAGTTGGTACAGGCGTCAAACACCTCATAAAAGCCGATATGGTAAAAGAAGGTGTTGTCGTTTTTGATGTAGGTATAACCGAAGAGAATGGAAAAGTCTATGGAGATGTGGACTTTGAAAATGTTATCAAGAAGGCCTCACTAATAACCCCTGTACCAGGAGGCGTTGGGCCGATGACTATTTCCATACTTATGCAGCATGTGCTAATGGCAGCAAAAGATGCATGTGAAACATAAATACTGAGAATAAGTAACAGAATTAGTTACTAGTTTTACATTTTTTCGGGTAGAAAATGTTCGTTGATGCAGACATTTGCGGTTTGAAAGTTGGGGATGAACACCCAGTAAGGATAATGGGAGTTATAAACCTAAGCAAGGAATCTTTTTATAAGTCATCTGTGGTGAACGTAGATTCCATATTGGAAAAGGCGCATGAGATGGTAGACAGCGGTGCTACTATACTGGACATCGGAGCACGTTCCACATGGATGCTCGCAAAGCCTGTAATAAGCAGGGAAGAGGAACTTCGAAGGCTTGTACCTGCACTTGAGATTTTAAAAGACAACGTCAATGCTCTAATTTCTGTGGATACGATGTTTTCGGACATCGCCAAAAATTCCCTTGAGCTGGGAGCCGACATTATCAATGACGTTTCTGGTTTCAAAGCTGATGACAGAATGCTGGATGTTCTGGTCGAACATGAATGCCCTGCAGTGGCTATGGCCACGGAAAAGATCCCTGGGGATCCTATAGGCATGGATGCTATAATGGAATCGTTATCTGACATTATAATGCATGCACAGGATAAAGGCATGGACCCCAGTAAGCTTATTCTTGACCCTGCTATTGGAAAATGGGTTGCTGAAAAGGGACCAGTATATGATTTTGAAACTATTGACCAGTTCGAAAGGCTGAAAGTGTTCCAAAAACCAATTCTTGCAGCGATATCACGTAAGTCCTGTATCGATGCAGTGCTGCATAAACCTGCAGAAGAGAGATTATATGGAACCCTTGCTGCCACTGCTATTGTTGTGCATAAGGGAGCACATATTATAAGGACACACGATATAGCGCAGACAATGGATGTAGTAAAGGTGGCTGCAGCTATGCGCAGCAGAGAGCCGAAAGTTAAAGAGAATAATTTTGAGGTATCTGTGCTGGACATTATTAACCCTGAAGATGCTGTCAGAACCATGAGAGAGATGGGTGTTACAGGAACTGGTACCCAGATAATGAAAAAGAAATGCATTTCCCGGGTCCTGAGGATATCCAATATCACTACCACTGAAGCTCTGATCATTAAGCAGGAGATACTGGCAAGAGGAGGCGATGCAGCCCTTGAGCGCAATGCAGTGTCCCATGAGACTGAAAGCACTGATGTCCTTGTGATCGGCACGATACTACAACTGGAAAAGCTTGCACAGAAACTGGAATGCCAAGCCCGCAATCTACCTGTTATTTCAAGAATGATAAAGGATACACTGGAACTTGAAGATAACGTAGAGTATCGTTATTTGAGGGATTTATGATCATCTCTTCTTCAAAACCTTTTGACGAAGTACTTGCTTCCCTTGAAGGAATTGACAACATATTCGTTGTAGGATGTAATGTCTGTGCTGCAAGACTGCATGTTGGAGGCGAACCTGAAGTGATCGCCATGTGCGAGAAACTGAAAGAAGCCGGAAAGCATGTAGTTGGCTGGGTTTTACCTACTGCGGCTTGTAGCATACAGTCCTATGCGATGCTGGTGGACAAGAACCCAGATATACAGAAAGCTGATGCTATCCTTGTCATGGCATGTGGCAGCGGCACTTCAGTTGTATCCAGACTGGCGGAGATACCTGTTTATCCATCTAATAACACTGATTCTCTGGGAGGACGTTCAGAAGAGCAGGTACTTCCACAACTATGCGAAATGTGCGGTGAATGCAACATCCAGCAATTCGGCGGTATATGCCCTAAGGCCAGTTGTCCAAAAGGCCTGCTCAACGGTCCCTGTGGAGGTTCCACAGCCGGAAAATGTGAGGTTAATTCGGGAAAGGACTGTGCATGGGGACTAATATACAAACAGCTTGAAAAAACAGATAGATTAGAACTGCTGCAAAAGGTATTTGAGCCGAGGAAATACAGCAGATAAAGTTCATTTATTATTTTTCTATACTTACTAGTGCTAATTTCTGTAGTCCAAGTAGACATATTTTTGTTGTTATTAAATTATTTCTAATTAAGTAAAGTATATTACCTTTGATAAATATAGAGGTTGTTGGAACTATTTAGATGGTTCAAAGGAAAGCTTGAACCCACTACTGCCCAAGGCAGGGTCGTAGTTTTCTCAATCTAATTTCAGAAAGGAGATTTATGATATCAATTACTACAAAATTCATAGAGCTTATTGGAGCCTTCTTTGGAGCAATATTCTGCTTTATCTGTGTATTTTTTGTACTGGCTGTCAAATCACCACAAGACCTAGGCCAGATCGATGAATGGCTTATATTAGGTCCTGTTGTTTTCTTTGTAACCTTAGGACACTACCTATTCTCTCGTGACTTGGTCTCTGAAAAGAGGCGAATAGACGACATAGTGGGATTAAAAAGCACCTCATGGGGTTATTTTCTGTGGCTTATTGTAATGATACTAACATATCGACAAGAGGCGGATATAAGCTCCACTTATACTGTAGGAGGAGGCTATCTTTTTATATTATTGATCCACCTCTTAATGAAAAGGAACTATTACAAAAATGTTGTCGCCTGATAAAAAAAACATGGTGAACATTTCCTTCATAAAAAGACCAAAAATCTTCGATATTATACCAGCTTTAGTAATATATCAAGAATGAACAAAAAACATAATCTATTTATTAGATGGATGCAAAAGGCAGTTAAAGGTGATGAGGTCCGCCTTGGCTAGTATGTCAGAACCGCTTATGCTGATGACTTCTACAGAATTACTGAGGTGTACTTTTGTATACAGTTCTACTAATAGGCATAGGCGGATTTATAGGTGCTATCCTTAGATATACCATAGGCGGATGGGTCCAGAACAATTTTGTTAGCTTCCCATTTGGTACTTTGACTGTAAATGTAATTGGGAGTTTCTTTCTTGGTTTAATAATGTACCTTTCTGAATATCAAGGAGTATTTAGTGACCAAACGAGGATGTTCTTAACAATTGGAATGATAGGAGCATTCACTACACTATCTACATTCAGTTATGAGTCTTTTAGACTTTTGGAGAGATCCGAGTTTACGTTATTAACTGTTAATCTAACAGCTACAGTACTGCTTTCTATGCTTGCAGTATATATTGGGAAGACCGTGGCGTTGAGTTTTGCCACAGGCATATGGAGGGGGTTTAGGTGAGAAATGAGTCCACAGCAATATTGCTGAGAATATTCATTGGAGAATCTGATAAACACAAGGGTAAACCATTGTATATGTATATAGTTGAAATGCTGAAGTCTGAAGGCATAGCAGGGGCAACCGTTTTCAGAGGTATCACGGGTTTTGGAAAGAACAGCTATATCCATACGACCTCTATACTGCGCTTATCAACCGACCTTCCAATACTTATCGAAGTCGCTGATACTGAAGAAAATATTGTCAGGATCAGGCCGAAATTAGATGAAGTGATCAATCAAGGACTAATAACTGAGGAAAAAATAAAAGTTGTATTTTATGATGGAAACGTGAAAAAGTAAAGTAGTCATCATCACTTTTTAAAAAGATGGGTCTTTGTAACTCATTACGCTAAAGGATACACTGAGCAGGAGTAATTTGATGGGTGAAAATTCCTTATCTTCAGAGCCTACTCCAGAAATAGAGTTCAGACTATTCATTCCTGAAAAATTGCATGATACACTGAATGCAGGAAAACAGCTTGTTGTAGCTATGGGTTCTGCTTATGAAATATATGCTCAGAAGCTCAACGATCTGGAACAACGTCTTTTAGAGGGGAGATTCCATCTAGCAGTGCTCGGACAGGTCAAGAGGGGAAAGAGCACTCTCGTCAATGCACTTCTTGGAGAAGAGGTGCTGCCTAGCTCGGTAATCCCCCTAACTGCAATTCCCACTTTCATCCAATATGGAGAGCAGCGAGGGCTCAAGATAAAGTACCTGGATGATCGAGGGGATATTATGCTTAACAGTGAATCCAGGTATTTAGCCAAAGACAAAGATTCCCTCGGTTCCCCTGAATATCTCTCAGAAATAGAATGGTTGAAAAAACAACTAATTGATTTTGTTACTGAAAGCAACAATCCTAACAACAAAAAAGAAGTGCTCCAGGTTGAGGTTACTCACCCTGCTCCCATTCTTCGTGATGTTGTGATCATTGATACACCCGGCATTGGTTCTACTTATCTGCACAATACTGAGGTAACTATTAATTTCCTTCCACAATGCGATGCAGCTCTCTTTGTGGTTTCAGCTGATCCGCCCATCACAGAGGTTGAGTTAACATTCCTCAAAGATGTCAAAAGCAAGGTTTCAAAATTATTTTTTGTACTAAATAAAGTTGATTATCTTACTCAAACTGAGCTTGCCAATGCACTTGATTTCTACAAAAAAGTGCTGATAAAAGAAGTGGGTATAAATCCCAATACTCCAATTTTTGCCATATCTGCAAGAAAAGGTTTGCAGGCAAAGGAGTCAAATGATATACAGAAATGGAATGAAAGCGGGCTTGCCAAAGTCACTGATTATCTGACAACTTTTCTGGCTCTCGAAAAGAGTCTTGTCCTGAGGGATGCCATTGGGAGAAAAACTTTTGATATCTTCAATCAAACATACCTTCAGATAAAACTGGAAATTCGGACCCTTGAACTACCGCTAACTGAATTGGAAGATCGGCTTTCTCTTTTTGAAAAAAAGATTGTTGAAGCGGAACAACAACGGATACACACCCAAGACATTCTCAACGGGGATAGAAAACGGATCAAAGACCTATTGGAAGAACGTATAAGGAGCCTTCAAGCTCCGCTGTGTACTAAACTTATAGAAGTAGCTGAAAGATCCATGCTTGAATCGCCGCATGATCAAGAGCATGCAGCACAAAAGACAGTAGCTGAGGTTATCCCGGAATTGTTCAAACATGAACTTGATACTATTTCAGAGATAATGGATAAAGAAATAGCAGTTCGTATGAAGGACCAAGAGCAGCGTATTGACAGCTTAGTTGAATCTATCAGAAAAACAGCATCTGAGGTCTTTGAAATTCCTTATCATGCTTCTATTGGTGGACATGTATACGATGATAGAAGAAAACCATATTTTGTACAATATGACCAGGAAGATTTATTTTTCCAGATATCTCCTAACTTCATCGAACGTTTCATGACAGCAAAAATGCGTGAGAAACGGATAAAAGAGAGAATGAATAAGCAAATAGATAAACTGGTACTACGCAATCTTGAGAACATTAGATGGGAAACCCTGCAAAACATTGACACTACATTCAGGAAGTTCAGCGCCAGCCTTGATAACAATCTCTCTATGACCATTAAAGCTACCCATGGCACTATCAGCTCATCAGTTGCAGAGAGAAAAATGCATGAGGAGAACTCCATGTATCGGCTTGATCAATTAAAAAAGATGGAATCTGAAATTAAGAATATGATCAAACTGTTTGAATAGACAGAAACCACAAAACGAATAATATTATGTTGAAACTAGTGCCTATCTATTTTTAAATATTTGTATACTCTATGTTTCTCAAAGCTGTTCAGCGGATTTGTTTGTCCTCAACAACGCAAAGATGCCAATTGAACCCACTACCGCTGCGAAAGCAAAACCAGCAGTGAATCCAAAAACACTCCACAAAATACCAACAACAATACTGGAGATGAAATCCCCTATACCATTCACTGTAGCCAATGCACCAAAACCAAGTGCTCTCCTTTGCTCTTCTACCATCTGCCCAGATACAGCACCCTCAAGTGTATCCTCAGCTGCTATATAAACACCGGATAGAGCAAACAATAATCCATAACTTGCAATAGTGGGGGGCAATAATATAAACCCTATAAAAACCAACACAGCCAAGGCATATCCTAAAGTCAGCATTTTTTTCCTACCAGTCCAATCTCCAAGAGCTCCAAATGGGTAGCATGCTGCTGCATAGATTATATTCCGCAACCCATACAAAAGAACACCTACAGAAGTCGCCTGTCCAAAGCCCATAGTTGGTGTTAGCATAGTAACAGCAAATAGTATTAACATCGTATGAGAGAAATCAGCTATCCCGAAAAGAAGAACTGCAAAAAGGAAGTTCTTGTACTTTGGGGAAAAGTCTTTCATCGACATTATCATACTTTCATGGCTTTTGATAGGCGAGGGATTTTTTTTTTCTTTAACTGCTACTGCAAAAACAACTGCAGCAAGTAGACCTGGTATCATTGCAAACCAAAATATATCTCTTATTTCAATCCAAGATATGAGTGCAAATGCCAAGGCAGGCCCAGCTATCGCTCCCAGCGTATCTCCTGCTCGATGCACTCCAAATGCTTTTCCAAGATCTTTTTCTTGTACTGATTTTGCTAGTATGGCATCACGTGGAGGACCCCTTATCCCCCTACCTATCCAGCCGAATAATCTTCCAAAGAGTACAAAAGGCCATGACATTGAGATTGCCACGATTGCCGGAAAAACACCCGTTGATATATACCCAAAAGTTGCGATTTCTTTGCGTTTCCCAAGCTTGTCTGAATAATACCCTGAAAATAGCTTGGCAAAGCTTGAAAGCCCATCACTAAGTCCCTCTATTATTCCGAGGGCATATGTCGGAGCTCCCAGAGATGCTAGGAAAGATGGCAGCAGTACAGTCACTGATTCATGTCCGAAATCCGAAAGAAAACTTGTTACTGAAGTGCCCCACACAGTGGAATTAAGCCATTTCTTCTCTTCTCTTTCCATGGCATCATCTCTTAACCTAAGTTCTTGACCTAAACTACCAGTAACATTTGATGACGTATACCCTGTGCAATTTATTATCCTCTCACAAATGCGCTTCTACCGGCATAGACTGCCTTGATTCCCAGTTCTTCTTCTATACGAAGCAGCTGGTTGTATTTCTCCACTCTTTCACCCCGGCAGGGAGCACCTGTCTTGAGCTTTCCAGCTCTGGTAGCTACGGTAAAATCAGAGATGAAAGAATCAATTGTCTCGCCGCTGCGGTGGGAGACATTCAAACCCCAGCCAGCACTCTTGGCCAGATCCATTGTTGCAAGTGTTTCGGTAACTGTCCCGATCTGATTGAGTTTTATCAATACGGAGTTCGCAATACCCTCTTTAATTCCCCTCTTAACAAGTTCAGGAGAAGTAACAAAAATGTCATCCCCGATCAGTTCGATCTTTTTTCCCAGTTCTTTTGTCAGCAACTTCCATCCCTGCCAGTCTTCTTCGGCCAGTCCGTCCTCGATGGAGATAATAGAGTAATTCTCCACAAGCATTTCGTAATACTTGACCATGCCTTCGGCAGTCAGCATTTTTTGTTCCCTTCGTAGTTCGTACCGTCCGTCATGATAGAAACCACTGGATGCCGGATCAAGTGAGATGCAGATATCCTTACCGGGCCGATATCCTGCTTCTTCGATCGCAGATGTGATGAGTTCAAGAGGCTCCTCGTTGGATGCAACTTTTGGTGCGAAACCACCTTCATCACCTATTGCTGTGGGATAACCTTTCTTTTTTAGAACGTTCTGTAATGCATGGTATGTTTCAGCGCCCCATTGCAGAGCATTCTGGAAATCTGGAGCACCAAGAGGAACGATCATATACTCCTGAAAATCGGCTCCCTGCCATTGCGCATGCACCCCACCATTCAGCACATTCATCATAGGAACAGGCAGAAGATATCTTTTATCTGGGCTGAGGTACTCATAGAGCTGAACTTTTGTCGCCTGTGCAGCAGCCCTGGCTGCCGCCATAGATACACCAAGGATAGCATTTGCACCCAGTCGCGTTTTATTAGGCGAAGCATCAAGTTCGATCATAGTTTTATCGATCTGTTCCTGATCAAGAGCATTCATTCCGATTAGAGCATCAGCTATTTGATTGTTCACTTTAGCAACAGCAGTAAGTACACCTTTTCCACCATACCGTTTCGGATTGCTGTCACGAAGTTCGTATGCCTCATTTTTTCCTGTAGATGCCCCGGAAGGCACTGCAGCTCTCGCCCGTGTACCATCATGTAGCACAATATCTACTTCAACTGTCGGGTTACCCCTTGAATCAAGGATCTCACGTGCATGGATCTTCTGTATTGTCGTATTCATCTAGTTCTACTCCTGCATCCCATATTAGGATTTATGCTTTAGAATAAACATAATGCTGCACCCAAATTTGCTAGCAATCATTAAAACTCTCCAAGTCAAATATAATGTAGAAGTCATCAGCTTAAGCAGTTTAGACTGGAGAGTCTAGGCGGACTCCATCACCTTTCTAATAAGTTCTATCTACATAAAATAAATAAATTGTGCAAGCTTAGATCCTGACTTACTAGTACCCAAAATCCATTTCCTAAAAAAATTGCTTCTTAAGCACTTCCTCCAACATCTATATATATAATTACATGGAATCATCTGTGATATGTCTACTCCGACATAACGCTGCTGACAGCAGTTAACTTGATAAGACTACCTGACAAAACCTGTCGGCAGCGGAATATCCTAAATTGTTCTAATCTAAAAAAGTTAAGGTGCTCTGCATGGATAAAAAGAACCAGACATTACTTACGGTTGCCATAGCAATTGTAATAATAGTAGCCCTTGCAGCTATTTTCATGGGCTCAAATAATGAGAGTCTACAAGATCAACAACAAACTGCACAAAATACATCCATTACAGTATCTTCTTCAGCAGTAATGACAGAAGCTTTCACTGAAATGGAGAAAGAGTTTGAGGCAGACAATCCGGAAATAGACCTCATCATGAACTTTGGAAATGCCGGTTCTCTAAGGATGCAGATAGAAGGAGGAGCACCAATTGACGTATTCGCTCCGGCAGATGTGATTCATATGGATATGCTAGCATCAAAGGGATTGGTTTACAACGATTCACGAAAGAATTTCGCCGGGAGCACCCTTGTGATGATAGTTCCAAAAGGCAACGTGCTTAACCTTAAAAGTATAGAAGACCTCCCCAAGCCTGAAGTTAAGAAGATAGCACTTAGTGACACAGAGGCCTCAACTGTAGGGAGGTATACAAAACAATCGCTTATGGAGGAGGGTTTGTGGAACAGTGTACAGAATAAGCTGTTGACCGGCGACACTGTGAAAAATTCACTAGTCTATGTGGAAAGGGGAGAAGCTGATGCCGGATTTGTGTTCATGACCGATGTATCATCAGCACAGCCTGACACAATAGAGGTTGTCACTTCAGTTCCTGTAAGTACACCCATTATTTATCCCATAGCTGTGGTTTCGGCCACCCAGCACCCGAAAGAAGCACAACTGTTCATAGATTTCGTTACTGGGGAAAAAGGTAAATCCATACTGGAACAATATGG
>MVQW01000134.1 GCA_002067265.1 Methanomethylovorans sp. PtaU1.Bin073
CTGACCAGTTTATTTCCTTTGAGACATCCATCTCTTTCATCAGATCATCAGGAATAGATAGAGTTATTGTCGCCATGTTCTCACAGATGTTAGTTCCAATAATATTAAATGTGGCCAATTATTTAAAGGTGATTACCTGCTTGCAATAGCATACTAAATTACACTCATTCTGGCTGCAGTGCATGACCTATAAACATTTTGTGCTACCACTGTTTAGTATCTTTGATAGATCCATATTCTATAGTGAATTAATACAGATTCTCTACGGGAAATATCAGTGATAAGTATAGGTACTTATCATAAACTAGCGATATGTATCACTGATATCTATATATACTTATCACAATATAGAGATAATTAAGATGGCACAGCAGATAGAAGAATATGATAAAATCCGTGCATATATTCAGGATTTTTTGGGAATTCCGCAAGGTTTGGAACAAATCAATGTCAAAAAGGACTCCAGTGATCTCCCCTTCACACCTGACCTTGTACTTATGAAAGCCGATATGATTTACATTGCAGAGATTAAATCCAAAGTTACTATCGATGTGATATCACGGTTGAATCTACTCCGTGACCTCTGGTTGAGAAAAAAACCAGCAGAAAAGATACAGCTGGTTATTGCTGCTAAATACTTTCCTCAACGTGAAGAGGATCTGATGAAACAATTGGACATTCAGGCAATAAAACTCCCCTGGTCGTTCAAGTCTGAAATCCAGGAGCAATACACATCCACAAACCAAAAGATAACATCCGAAAAGTCATGGAAAGTGATATCCCGCCTGCTTAAAGAGAAAAAAACCTCAATACGGCAACTCTCACTTATAGAAAATGTATCCTACGGATGGACACATAAAACAATCAGAACATTGATGCAGCAAAACATCGTCAAGCAGGATAACAACCATGTAAGCATTTCAGATGTAAACAAACTCCTCAATGGTGTTGCATGGGAACGACCGCTTTCAAATCTAAAGATTGCCGAAATACGGATCAAATTCGATGAAGCTGCAACTGCCGCAAAAGAGATAACATCAGCCTTTAAATCACAGGATGATCTACCCCTTGGTTTCAGCTCATATACTGCTGCATCACTGTACACCGGTTATGGGGTACGCCATGATGCTGTATATGTTTACATGAAAACAGAACATTTAGGCTATTTCAGGGAACTTTTCGAGTCCAGCTCCAAAAAAGGAGTTTTAGCACTGATCTACCAGCCTGACAGGGAAATATTCCGCAACACCCGGGAAATAGAAGGTATCAGGATAGTATCACCGGCTCAGACACTACTTGACCTGGCAGGCATGGGTTATTCTGCAATGGATGTGACAAAACAAATGGTTTCAGACTATGGCACAATATGAACCCACCCATCTTTTTAATGGAAATCCTATTCATACCCAGTAAAGATGAATATAATACGTTGAAAAAATATTGAAGAACAAACTTCACGAGGTGCTAAAAAATGCTCATCGAATATATCCAGGCAGCCTTTGAAAAGGCCAGATACGAAATTATAGAAGATGAGGAAACCTCTTATGGTGAAGTGCTGGAGCTAGAAGGTGTTTGGGCTACAGGCAATACCCTTGAAGAATGCAGGAGAAATCTTGAAGAGGTTATTGATGAGTGGATAGTTTTCCGATTAAGGAGAGGCCTTATGCTTCCACCAATAGGTAATCACCTAATAAAAGACTCCGGGGAAATTGCAGTTGCCTAAGTTAGTGCCAGTTACCTGGCGAAACCTTGTTACAAGGTAAGGGATTTAGGATTTGAAGGTCCGTTTTCTGGCGGAAAGCATTCTTTCATGACCAAAGGCAAACTCGCTCTTGAGGCAAAAAACACATCACTATAAGAGGCACACTGAATTAAATAATATCCCTGAGTGTTATGACTCTGATCTCTTTTATTTTTTTAAGAGCAAAATCATTGGTTAAAAAAGCTGAACATCCTTCCTTTATACTGGTAGCCACCTGTATAGCATCAGGGGTCTTGATTCCATAATCTGCCCGTAAAGTGGAAGCAATATCAGCGATCTTATTATCCACTGGAACTATTTCAAGGTTTGGGAAATTGGATAAAACATTTTTGTAATCATCCACAGCTGAAACATTGTAGTCCATTTTAGGCTTGACAAGTATTTCCAGCAATGTGATCACAGAAGTCACTCCAGTCATTTCTCCCGATTCCACATCTTTCAATATGGAACTAACAATGTCTGAGAAGTCTGGATGATCCTCTAACAAATATATGAAAAACATTGAATCAATGCCTATCCTTTTAAGTCCTTCAATCCTCAGCATTGTAATTCCATGAATCTCTTTCATTTTTCAGATATTCCTCCGTGTCTGTGTTTTTCCACACTTCCTTATGTAATCCCCTTATCCGATCCGTATAACTAGCGGTTTTTTTAGTAAGGACAAGCCTATCTTCTTCGATTTCAACTATTACTTCATCATTTGCTGAAAAATGAGCTTTCTTTATGAGCTCTTCTGGAAGCAGGATTTTATAATCACTAGTAACTTTGACACTGGCACTCATATCTGAACATTTATAGGTCGTGAGTACTTAAATGCTTTATGTGTTAAAATACAAAATAAGTCTCAGGAAAAAAGCATCATCCCTCATAATAAATCCTCTTGAGATCTGTTTTTACCATTGGAGCAATATAAGGGCTCAATGATCTTTCAGTGATAAGGTCAACCTTTTTTTCAAGCAAGCTTTCAAAATCTTTCTCAACCCTTACATGATCAATAAGACTTATGATGAGACTTATGTTTAGACTCTCTGCCTCATTTGTTCGTACTGCTCGCGAGGTATTTTTACCTGCTTTAGAATCTCTTTGATAAGACCGATACCAAGTTCTTCGTTACCATGCAATGGCACGACAGTTCTTCTGCCGTCCGGATGCACATATCTTGCATGACTGCCAACCTGGTGAACTTTTACAAAACCCGACAATTCAAGTATTTTGCACATTTGTCTCCCTGTAACAGGGAGAAATCTGCTCATACCTTTACCTCTACCTGTTGCAGTCCAACAAACTTCATTGGCACAAAAGCATCCAGTTCCTCATCGGATTCGAGACATACCTGAATAGCTTCCACGATTCTTTCCATGGCTTGTTCTACAGTTCTTCCCTGTGTATAACACCCTGAAATGTCCGGTACCTTTGCTACGTATATGCCATCTTCGTCCTGTTCTATAAGGACTGTAAAATTCAGCATTCTATGTTTCATTCGGATCACATTACAATTGTATATTTTTGTATTTAAAAGAAATCATTGCTGTATCATCTCATGTTAAATATATCCCAGATCAAAAGAGAACTGACATTGATACTTCAACTATTATCTCATCATTAGAAAAAATCAGCCATCATTTCTGAGAAGTTTTTAATATCAAAGTGAGGATATTGAAAATAAGGTTCAAGCATGAAGAAATACACATTACCTGTTGCAATAGAAAAAGATGAAGATGGGTATTTTGCTATGTGTCCGGCTCTTGAGGGCTGTTATTCTCAGGGAGATACATACGAAGAAGCACTTGAAAATATCAAAGATGCAATTCGTCTGGTCCTGCAGGACATGGAAGAATACGAAGAACTGGTTTCGGATATCAACTCATTCAGCCTGGTAGCCGTTGAGGTCACTGCATGAGTGAAAAACTGCCACGAGTAACAGCTAAGCAGTTGATAAAAGTTGTTGAAAGTATTGGATTTCAACTTGTGTGCCAGTCGGGAAGTCACATGGTATTCCGAAATAACGAAGCAAAAAGGATTGTAATACCCTATAACACCAGGAAGAATTTCATCCGAAGATAGTGAGTTTTATTATTAAAAACATAGACTTAAGCATAGAAGGTTTCAAAAAGATGTTATAGAACTTCAATTCATTTCTTCCAGGCACAGTTCTAGCACTTCTTTTAGCCTGATCTGCAATTCATCCAATGTATCAGCCTGTGTATGAGCTCCGGGAATCCCCGGGAC
>MVQW01000135.1 GCA_002067265.1 Methanomethylovorans sp. PtaU1.Bin073
CGCAGCGGTGTTTTTGGAGAGCGCTGCGACCTGGTCAAAGATAAACACTATGCTTCTGAGGCAGATCTATTGCAAGTCCATTCGGAAGAATATGTTAAGTTCGTTAAATCATACTCTGCTTCAGGCGGAGGTTTTTTAGGTGACAGCACCTACATGACATCTCATTCGTTTGAAGTTACAACACTTGCTGCAGGTGCAGCCATTCATGCAGGTGAACTTGTACTGTCAGGTAAATACTCTGCGGCAATGGCAATCATAAGGCCTCCAGGCCACCATGCAGGTATAGATAAATACAGAGGTTTTTGTATTTTCAATAATGTAGCTGTGCTCGCACGTTATCTTCAGAAGAAAAAGGGCATTGGGAAAGTAATGATAATTGATTGGGATGCCCATGCCGGGGACGGTACTATGGAGATTTTCTATAATGACCCAACAGTTATGGTCTTATCATTGCACCGTGATCCCCATGATTTTTATCCCCGCAAAGGCTTTAGTTCCCAGATAGGAGAAGGACAAGGTAAAGGCTATACTGCCAATGTGGAGATGCCCATGGGTGCCGGAGATGAAGAATATGCTTTTGCCTTCGATGAGTTCGTACTTCCGGTAATGCGTCGATTCTCCCCGGATTTTGTCATATGCAGTTGTGGCTTTGATGCTTATTATAAGGAACAGCATATAAAGCTGAATCTGACTTCAGCTGGTTATCATATGATGACACAGAAGGTCATGTCCGTAATGAATGGGAACTTCGTGCTGGTTATGGAAGGGGGCTATCATAAGTTCAACGGGCATCTTGCACATGTGGTGATCAATTCTCTCCTTGGACTGCCAGATCCTATATCTGATACCCTCAAGACTACGGAGTATGAGCGTAATCAGCAGAAAGCTGTCAT
Organism: Methanomethylovorans sp. PtaU1.Bin073; assembly: GCA_002067265.1. The sequence continues at coordinate 894 of MVQW01000135.1, forward strand.
GAAAGAGACAGAAAAAAAGATCGCATACGCTAAGGAAATGCTGGGAATTCAGGTTTAGTTAAGGGATAGAATGAACAGCGTAGGGGTGGTCTACAACAATAATCATGAGCTTCATGATTATATTCTGAAAGGGTTTCCAAGTCCTGAAAACCCTGCAAGATTAAAGAAGATTCTGCAGCATTTTATGGACAACAGAGTACTTGAGAAAAATAGCTGCAGAATATTAAGTCCTGTAAATGCTTCAGTTGAAGACATTCTGCGTGTGCATACCTCTGAATACTTTTCTTTTGTACAGTCACGCTCTTTGAGTGGCGGCGGCTGGCTAGGTAATGACACATATCTTTGTGAAGGTTCTTTCGATGTATTATTACAGGCTGTAGGGTCTGTACTAGAAGCAGGTAAAGCCGTTGTCACAGGTCAATGTGATCATGCTTTTGCTTTGATCCGACCCCCGGGCCATCATGCTTCTGCTGACAAACATAGTGGCTTTTGTATTTTCAATAATGCTGCTATCCTTGCAAGATATTTACAACATCTGTATTCTTGCCAGAAGATAGCTATTGTCAATATCGATGCCCATGCCTCGGATGGTACACAAAATATTTTTTATGCAGATCCATCTGTGTTGTGTATTTCTGTTCATCAGGATCCTTCTGGATTTTATCCATTCAAAGGTTTCATTCGGGAAATGGGTTCTATACCTGCATTAGGTTACACCTTGAACATGGAAATGCCACAAGAGGCAGGAAACTCTGAATATGCTATTTTCTTTGAAGAAATAGGTCTTAAAGTGCTGGAGCAGTTCGGTCCAGACCTCGTGATCCTGGAATGTGGCTTTGATTCGTATTACAAGGAAAAGCTTGCCAAGCTAAATCTTACGATAGATGGATATTATAATTCAGTTTCCTTCATTTGCAGCAGATGGCATACCATTGCCATGCTTGAAGGTGGATATCACGATGATCTTGGCATGCTGGCAGATGTAGTATTGCAGGCATTGGCAGGTAACAGATATACTAAAGATGAAATTGATCAGGTGAGCTTAATGGCTTCCCGTCAGAGCTCTTGCAGGCGTGCATTTCAGAGCAAGTTAAAAGAACTTAAAAATTTGCTCTCTCCTCACTGGGAACTTTGATAAACTAAAAATGGTGCTCTATATGATAGAACTTGCTTACTATGATAATGGACTGAGGTTCTCTAAACTGGAATACCCGTATGAATTAGATAAGTTGAAGATAGGTAAATTCGAATATTTCAATAAACATTTGGGTATGAGCGATTACATGGGTAACTTTAGCAGCTGGCTTAAAAGACCATCTGTTACTCTTATCGTGGGAATCAACGACATCACCATAGTTGGTTGGGTCATGACAGAAAGGTGGAAGCAGAATGGAAAAGATGGGCGTCCTATCTATGTGCTTAGAGCTATCGAAGTTTCTCCTGCCATTGCACGTAAAGGTATTGGTAAAGTATTGTTTTTACTAAGTTTCAAGGCTTGTATAGGGCACATGCTGACAAAGCCTGTGAACTCAGTTGCAAAAGCTTTCTTTTTATCGTTGGGTTTTCAGGAACCTGGAAAAAATTGTCCTGTAGATTTGAGCAGCTACCCTGGCTATCTTTTCCTTCCGGAAGGTTACGTTTTTAAAACAACGCCAGATGAACTAAACTTGAGCAAAGATGGGATTTCAGAGTGTCAGAAAGATATTTCTAATAAAGATGTACCACGGCCAGGATATGTTTCATCTTCTGCGCAGAATGATGTCGCAGTATCTGCAAAGCAAACTGTACCTATCAAAGAAAATGTTCAATATAATGCAGCAAAGACTGTTCTAAAAACTGAAACTGTGGCTCAGAACGTAGTATCTCAAGTTTGTGCTTCAGTTCCCGAAACAAAAGATATTCCAGATTCTGTTGCTCTGAAAAACAGAGAATTTTTAAAGGAACATAAAATGATGAGTCAATGTGCTTGTGGAGAATACATGACCCACAAATATGTGATTTCAGGCAAGTCTCCGGGTTACCTTTTCATATGTACCGCATGCGGAAAAGAAAGGTACTTCCTTAAAGGATAATTATACTTTCATTTTTGTTTTTTCGTTTGTTTTTTCATTGCTTTTATGGAACATTTTTCTGGCTTTTGGATAGAAAGCGTTTTATTCGTTTAATTCTATATATTGTCTAAATATAATTAAATTCAGCTACGTGTAGGGAAATTATGGCACAAGAGCAAGGTATTGCAAAAGTAGATCTAAATTATATCTTTAAAGCTGTAATTATGGGTACTTCCCTTTATTCTGATAATTGGGAGAAAGGAGTACTTTATCTCACTAACCTTAATTTATGGTTCTCGGAAGGAAAAGGTTGGTTCACCATTCCACTCAAGAACATAACAATGGTCGGGAGAGAGGTTCCAGGTACAATACGTTTGAAAGCACAACGTGCCATAAGTACGACTCATGTATTGATCATAGACTATATGCAGCCTTCCACTGTAAGCACTGATTCATATGCATCAGCAGTGGCACTTTTAGGAGGCAGTGAAGTAGTGATCAATACCTTGAAAGCTTATCTCCAGCCAATGTGTGGCACTCCTCCCAAATCCCAGTCTCTTTCTGATATTGACAAGAAACTGCTTTATATGCTATACACTGGAGTCAATGACATGACGAAGCTTTCCTTCTTTATAGGAGCGGACACTGAAACCCTTGCTGGAAGTTTCAAGAACCTTAGAGATCAGGGTCTTTGTGATACAATGGGAAAGCTGACACAGGAAGGAATGGCAAAGATCAAGGAGCTGATGTGATGTCAAAATGTCAAATTCCATTCTTTAGCAGGAGGGTCTGAAATGAGCGATATGCCTCCAGGCCTGCCTCCCTTCATGACTTCCCAGGCAGGCGGTCCTCCACCCATGGCTTCAGGTGGCAGTTTCGCCCAGTCTCTGGGTGCATTTGGTGCTATGTTAAAAATACAGGAAACCATTAGTACCAGATTTCCAATTTCCAAGGTGCCCTGGAAAGATACTCGTGTATTCCTGCGTGCACATACAATTGAGTCTATTCGATCCACTCCTCTATATGGATTTATGATGCGATTATTCAAGGATGTGGGTCTTGGAGACATGCAGCTTGTAGGATATGCACCAATGCATTATGTGTTTGCAGTTCCTGGCTGCCCCGTTTGTAATATTTATCCTGCTCTTCATAACCAGAAGGTGTGTGTGGCTACTACTGATGCTTTGCATAGGTTCTTTAAAGAGGAACTAGAGCTCGAATGCGTCGTAGAAGAAACAGAGTGCGTAAAAGATAGTGGCGCAGTCTGCAAGTTCAAAGTGTCACTGCAGCCAATTTCTGCATATCAGGTTCTTCTTGATGATAATGACAGAATGATCCTTTCTGGTAAACGCCCCCCTGCAATGGAGCAACCCGAACTTGTCAGCAGGGTAGAAGTACTTACTATTTATAAACTCCTTGACCGTGGCAAACTTTCTGATATAGGCGAAGCCTACATGCAATTTGCAGGCAGTATGCCCATAAAAGAAAAAATTTTCGATCCACCATGGAAAACAGCTGATGAGCTCAAATCAATTATTTCCAAGCATGGTACCTTTGGCTCTGCTTTTGGTGAAATGGCTGCAAAAGTACAGTCTATGCCACCATCTGCTCCACGGCCGCCTTCGGCTCCTTCTGCACCATCCGTATCGACTTCACCATCCGTTCCTCCTACACCTTCGGTTCAGGAACAGGCATCGAAGATCAAAGAAGAAGCAAAGAATGCAGGAAGCTTTGCTGAACTCATAGCGAAGATGAAAAAACAAAACTGAGGCTAAAAAATGGTTTGTGAGTCACAAAATGGTAAAGGTGACCTGATCTCCAGATTTTCTGGAGAGATGGTCCGTGTCATTACAGGCAATTCCCATTACAGGGGAGAATGTCTGATAGTCAATATCAATTCAAAAGATGTCTTCCTAAAAGATGTTGTGTGTAAAACAGAATCTGGTTGGGTCAAAGTTTCGGATTTCATGCTTATATGCGGATCTTCTATAGAAGCCATTTATATCGAATTAGGATACCCCTTTGAAGTAAATGAATCTCTTATCCTTTCTGTGGAGAACGGTCTGATCAATCACAACTCTGAGGCGGAATGTAATCATGGGCCGGAGGGATTGTTATGAGCGAAGAGATCAGGATTCCTACGGGCATAGCAGGACTGGACAGGGTCATCGAAGGTGGTGTGCGTGATAAGAGCACACTGCTTGTAGTAGGTTCAAGTGGTACTGGAAAATCTACTTTTGCCATGCAGTATATTGCTTATGGGCTTGAACACGGAGAAAATGCTCTTTATGTGAGTATGGAAGAGCCAGCAGAGCAGATCCTCAGGGAAGCTCGCATGTTGGGTTTTAATTTGGACAAATACTATAACAAAGAACTTTTCTTCTTCCACTCCAAGGGAAAGGATTTTGTTAAACTGGTAGATGAACAGTTACCAGCGCTTGTGGAAGCAAATAAGGACTATGCTGTAAAGACACGTGTAGTTATTGACCCTCTGACTCCACTTATATGGTCTATTCAGGATAAGCAGGAACAAAGGGATATCATAACCAAATTGTTCTATACATTAAAACAGCTTGGCCCTGTGCTGATCACAACTGAAGAACATGCAGCTCCTGGAGAAACGGT
>MVQW01000136.1 GCA_002067265.1 Methanomethylovorans sp. PtaU1.Bin073
CTGGAACGCAGGTTAAAACAGCAGGAAGAAGCAGTGGAGAAATACGGTAAGGAAGCTGCAAAACAGACATCTATCGCGGAAAGTATTTATGCAAATTATCAGGCGGTAGAAGACGTTCTGAATGTACTTTCCAATGCAAGGGACAAAGGTTACTCGTGGGATCAGATTAAGTCTATTCTTAAAGCTGCAAAGGATTCCGTTCCTGCTGCAAAGTCCATATTGAGCATAGATCAGGCGACTGGAACAGTGGTACTTGATCTTATGGGCATGAAAACGAGCATAGATGTCTCTAAGACTGTGCCCCAGAATGCTCAGTTATATTATGAAAAATCCAAAAAACTGGCAAAGAAGCAGGAAGGAGCCATAAGGTCTATAGAACAGACAAAACTAGCAATGCAGAAAAAAGAGAAACCAGTTGCTAAAAAGGGTACAGTTCGAATTAAGAAGCACTGGTATGACAAATTCAGGTGGTTTACGTCATCCGATGGCTTCCTGGTAATAGGTGGAAGGGATGCTGACACCAATGAGGAAATATTCACCAAGTACATGGAAAAGCGAGACATTGTGTTGCATACTCAGTCTCCGGGGGCACCATTGACTGTGATAAAGACAGGTGGTAAAGATGTACCGCCTCAGACACTTGAAGAAGCAGCTCGTTTTGTGGTATCTTATTCCAGCATCTGGAAATCTGGTCAGTTCAGCGCAGATTGTTACTGGGTAAACTCAACTCAGGTTTCAAAGACTCCCGAATCCGGTGAATATGTAAAGAAGGGTTCTTTTATAATCCGTGGTGAGAGAAACTATCTAAGAGACGTGCCAGTAGGAGTTGCAGTTGGGATTGAAATGGGTGCAGAAACCAGGGTTATAGGTGGTCCCTTGTCTGCGGTCAATGGAAGAGGAAAACACATCATAGAGTTGATGCCTGGAAAGTTCAATCAGAATGACATAGCAAAGAAAATATACAGAATCTATGTTGAAACCATAGGTGATGCATCATTTGTAAAACAGGCCGCTTCTCCTGATAAAATCGCCATGGTGTTACCTCCTGGTGAATCCGACATAAAGGTCTGATCCTTTCAAGGTGTTATTATGAGAGTGATGAAAAAGAATCTAAGAGATAAAGAGGGTGAAATTTCTATCTTAGCTGAGACTCTTGATGACCTCTGGCACCTTAAATACATAATTGAGAACGGGGATCTTGTTTTTGCTGTAACTAAAAGAAAAGCCGATTCTGCAACCGATAAATTGCGTCCTGAAAAAGTAGAAAAGAAAATTGTAAGGCTTGGTGTGCGTGTGGAGAATCTGGAGTTCCACAAATTTTCCAACAGGCTCAGAGTACACGGTGTCATAGAGCACGGAATGGATATCGGTTCTCATCATACTTTCAATATAGAAGAAGGTACTGAACTGTCCATCGTTAAAGTCTGGAAAAAAGATCAGCTTGAACGGATAGAAGAAGCTGAAATTGCTTCTAAGCGGCCATCTGTTATCATTGTTGCAATAGAGGAAGGAGATGCGGACATTGGTCTTGTCAAGCATTATGGTATCGAGATATATTCTCACATTAATCAATCGGCAGGTAAAGCTGAAGGTAATCTGAGGAATGTCTTTTTTCAGGAGGTACTCGATCAACTAATGCATGCCATTTCCGGTTCAGAATCTATTGTGCTGGCTGGACCAGGCTTTACAAAAGAGGATTTTCTAAAATATGCTCAGCAAAAAGAACCTGAAATGGCATCAAAGCTCGTCTTTGAAGATACGGCATCTATTGGCATGTCCGGTTTTCAAGAGGTGCTACGAAGAGGTGCAGTTGACAGGATCATGGAGCAGTCCAGGATAGCACGCGAGTCTAAACTAATGGAAGATCTCTTAAAAGAGATCGCAGTGGATGGCAAAGTAGCCTATGGCATGTCTGAAGTAAAAATGGCTCTGGATTATGGTGCAATAGATGTGCTTCTGATTTGCGATGAGTTGCTAAGGGAAGAGCGAGAAAAAGGGGAAATAGATTCTTTTTTGCAGGAAGTGGAGCATTCGCAGGGAAGTATAGTGGTATTTAGTACGGTTTTTGAACCAGGCCAGAAATTGCTGGCTCTTGGAGGCATTGCAGCTTTATTGAGATTCAGAATATGATTGATGTGCACTTCTATTCCTATCTTTATTCTTAAAAGGCAACTATCATATTGTTTATTGTATTTAAAAGTATCGAGCTAATATATCCTATATTTTATTATATATTTATAAATAAATGATTAGTGGTGCAAGTATCCCTTTTTTAATCGTTTTTAATGATAATAGCACGTCAGATGTCGTTTATTTGTCAATAAGCCTTAATTGCATCTTAGAATGCAGTATAAAGTCCAATATTGGTTAGATCTATTGTACTTTCTTTTCTGATTTTCTGTCATGCATGAAAGAAACAAAACACATATATACTGCTATTAGAAAGTGTCTTGTGTAGGAGGTGTTTGGCTAAGTTTGGATAGCTTACAGTGTATGTGTAACTTTGGATTTATCATTATGTAGCCCGTTTTCTTTGAAGGGTGGTATAACTATACAGTAAAAACAATCTATGATTGTATTAATCATTATATATTATTTGGGAAGTGACAAACTATGGAAGGAGAAGTAACAATTAAAGATACAACTGCAGGAAGCCCGGCAGCAGTAGGTTTCTACGGCCTTGGGTTTGCAGCTACATTTGCAGGACTT
>MVQW01000137.1 GCA_002067265.1 Methanomethylovorans sp. PtaU1.Bin073
AACCCACAGATGAATACCTAAAAGTCTACGAAGGAGCAAGAAAGAAGCTCGAGGGACTTGGACTGGTGTTCTAAGTTCGGGTAAGTAGTAACTCACTTCCCTTACCGGTGGCTGGTCCCCACCGGTTATTTTTAGCAGTGAACTCTTTTATAACGACTTTTCTATTAAGAGTAATATTGAAAAATTAGATTGCTTCACCTGGAAAATTCCCCATTATTTCATAGGACACTTTTCTGTAGATCGATGTGTATTCATCAGTAGGTTCAAGATCATACTCTGATTTTATCCTATAGCATTTGTCAAAGGTTTTTCCTGCAGGGGGATTGGTAAGTTTATTCCCATACTTGGAGTAAATTTTCTCTACCAGCCGGTTTGCATCAGATAGTGACAAATGTGTTGCCATTTGTGCTATTTCTCCCATGAATCTGGACTCAAGTCCCGATGAATGGTCAGGCACTCCGCCGCGTGATCCTACTGGACCTAGTAGTATATCCCTGCCACAGACCGTATCGCCTATTGCTTGGGCAGCAGTTTCATAGAACATCATATCAGTGCATATTCCGGCAGCATTCCAGTAATATCTTGCAGTGTAATAGTTCATGTTCCTAGATATTGCAAGCGAGGACAGATTAGATGCCCAGAGTATTTCTTTTGCAGAAGATGAACCTGTGTCCGCGTGTACAGCACCTGATGCGTGGATGCTTGAATGTGCAAGTACCTTTGACTGCAAAGTCTCAGCTACATCTATTATTGCAAGTCCTTCTGCTGAACCTATACAAGGTCCGCCAAAAACCGGTACCTGCCCGGAAACATAATGATTTCCATGTTCCTGATGGAAAATACATTTAGATAATGTTTCGTAGTCTACTTTCAGATCATCCATGTAGACTTCCTGAGGGTCACAAGTGGAGTATAGTTCATCCGATGATACAAGAAGATATGATGTGGGAAGTGTAGGTGTGCTGGGTCCCATCAATGCCAGCCCTTCGCGTCCTCCTATTTTTGTAGCAAGCCTTTCATTCCGTGCAGCTTTAAGGACAGCTAACATTTCCAGTGGGCTCTTTGGTCTTATGTACTCTCCGCAAAACTGTTTCATTGCACCGCTATAAATTCCCTGAACAACATTTTCAAGTACTGCGCTTAAATTAATATAAAGGAAATTCTCTTCGGAAACACTTCCTCCCATCGGCCCGCCAATAATGGTTGGAGGAATCGGTGCCATAGGATATCTATGGGTAATAGTCACTTTTTCCTTTAATCTTCCAATTTCTAAAGGATTTATTACATTAAGTGATTTCAGAATATCTTCTTCGTCGATCTTAATGACTCTTTCTGTGCTTTTGCAGTATACACCTACGGAATGTAGTAGTTCTATCCCTGCCTCAAATGTTGCATCTGCAAGTTCAAGGTCAGTGGGTACAAAGCTTTTTCCATCGTATTTGATGCCATACTCTAAAGCAAGTTCTTCTGATTTTTTGAAGACACTCAGATCATGCTGTTTCTCAGTTTTAGTCTCGCCTTCAATTGCACTTTTGAGGTATTTATACATGTTTTGCATGTTACAACAACCTTGATATGAAGAGATAATGCAGTAATCTTTACTTTTTAAGTTTTAATATTCACTCTTATAATCATTTTGCTTCTGTTTTATGAGCAAATTTGTTCGTTCAGATAATTCCGTTTCATTTGTTTTGTGCTTTCTTATTCCATCGTGTTCCTTTGTTGTGTAGTATTTATATTTTTCTATTATTTTCTGTTAGCATCAGGTAAATATGGGATAGAGTCTTTAAGAAAATTTGTTTTCATAGAGTGCCATAATAATGAAAAAAGCTCTATACTTCTTGATTCTTGTTTGTTTCTCTATGGTTTATTGTAAAGGGGTGTTTTGTCATTATTTCTCGCATATACTCTTTTCGAATGGTCTTCTTTCTTTCTTGTATATATACTTATCCACACGGGAAGCAAAAAATATATATACTTCACTGATCTACTATTCATCATCGCTTAAGAAGAGGAGACGTCCGATGTCAAATTATACACCAAAAGAAAGACTAGCCCGTATTCTTACTGGGCAGGCAGTAGACCGAATGGCAGCCATATCTGTCACACAGACTGGTACCGTCGAACAAATGGAAGCATGTGGCGCATTCTGGCCCGAAGCCAATGAAGATGCCACTCTTATGGCAAAGCTTGGAGAAGCAGGTCACACCGTTGTAGGTTTTGAAGCTGTGCGCGTTCCTTTTGATATCACAGCTGAAGCAGAGTTCTTTGGATGCAAGATAAAGGCAGGTACACGTGAACAACAGCCTTCTGTAGTAGGGCATGTAGTAAAAAGCATTGATGATATTGCCAAACTTGAAGGCTATAACCTTGACCATGGAAGGATTGGTGTTATCTGTGAAGCTATCAAGATTCTAGCAGACAAATATGGTAAGGAACTTCCTATTATCGGCAGTATGATCGGTCCTTTTTCCCTTGCGCAACATCTCAATGGTGATGAATGGTTCATGAACATCTTCACAGATGAGAATCTGGGCCTGAAGCTCATGGAGTTCTCCACAGCTTTCAGCATTGCATACGCCAAGAAGATGGTGGAGAACGGTGCAGATACTATGGTCATAATCGACCCAACCGCCAGTTACCAACTCATTGGCGCTGAGTTCTATGAAAAGTTCGTGGTGCCATTCCACAAGAAACTGGTAGCTGCCATGAAAGAAGTAAACGTGCCCACAGTACTCCACATCTGCGGTGATACTACAGCGGGTCTTGCACTCATGGAATCATGCGGTGTGAATGCCATTAGTGTCGACCAGAACGTTGACCCCGCAACTGCAGTGAAAAGTGTTAAGAAAGCAGTTATCGTGGGTAATCTGGACCCTGTGAACGTGCTCTGGAACAAGACACCTGAGTTTATTAAAGAAAAGTCAAAGGAAGTTCTTGATGCTGGAGTTGCATTGCTTGCACCAGGATGTGGCATTGTCAGCAAGACACCAACAGTGAACTTGCAGGCAATGGTGGAGATGGCAAAGTTACATAAGTACTGAACATTTCATTTTCCATGCTTGATTTTTGGGGATCATTTCTTAATGATCTGATCCTCATATATGCCACATTTTATAGTTTCTCTATTAGAATTTTAACTTTAAAATTACAAGTATTGCTCAAATGAATATTTTTGCAGAGCTCAAAATTGATTAATACTTAAACTAACAAACAAATAAGATAAGAATAAGTGTTTAGCTTTAGGGGGAATTATATGGGAGCTAACATATCCGGCAAAGAAGAGATACTTGAAAAGATTATCAGTAACGGTCCAGTTATTGCTTTTCTCTGGAAGGCAGAAAACACTGCCGAGGAAAAATGGCCCGTAGAATATGTTTCAGATAACGTAAGTCTTTTGGGATACACGGTAGAAGACTTCATTTCCGGGAGGCTTCTTTATGCTGACATAGTTCATCCGGATGATCTTCCAGAGGTAGAGATGGAACTTTCGGAGATCTCCCATGCTGGAGGTACAGTCTTTGTCAAGGAATACAGGATAAGGACTAAGTCTGGAGAGGATAGGTGGGTAAAAGAGCAGACGTTCATTCAACGCAATGATGAAGGGGTTGTGACTCATTATCAGGGTACGATTTTCGATATAACCGAACAAAAGAACAAGGAAATGGCCTTAGAGGAAGCACTGAGGAAACAGAGGTCCCTGGAAAATGCCATAAAAAATAGTTCTACTATGGTATTCCTGTGGAGGGCAGAGGAATTCTTGCCTACGGATTACGCTTCTGAAAATGTTTCAAAACTTGGTTATTCATCTGAGGACTTTGTTCTCGGTCGTATTTCTTATAGTGATCTAATCCATCCCGATGACTATGAGAGTGTCAAAGATACGCTTGCAGAAAAGTGTGAGGATGACACTGACCATTATACTCAAGAATATCGTTTGATGTCAAAGAATGGAAAGATTTTGTGGGTAAGTCAGGGGACTTTTATTCAGAGGGCCAAAGATGGGAATGCTACTCACTTGCAGGGAATTATTCAGGACATCACTGAGCAGAAGGAAAAAGAGATCGCACTCAAAATAGCACTTGAAAAGCAAGCCGATCTACTGGACAGAAAACAAGCCCTTGAAACAATTGTCAACCATAGCCCTGTGATCGCTTTCCTTTGGAAGGCAGGTTCTGATGATGAAATGGAGCTATGGCCAGTTGAGTTTGTTTCAGATAACATAACCAAGTTCGGGTATTCTGTTGATGATTTCCTCTCAGGGGATATCCTTTATGGCAACATAATCAATCCTGAGGACCTCCTTGACGTACAGACAGAACTTTCAGATGTCTCTCGTGAAGGTGGTACAGTCTTCGTTAAGGAATACAGAATCAGGACGAAGTCTGGAGATGATAGATGGGTGGAAGAGCAGACTTTCATCCAGCGTAATGATGAAGGTGTTGTAACCCATTACCTCGGTGTGATCCAGGATATTACAGAACGCAAGGAAATGTGATGTTAACTGAAGTAAGTAAACTACTCCACCCTGTCTGCTTTCAGTTTCTATGTTAACCCATGTGTTAACATGAGTTTCTAATTTTCAATTAGAAACGCTAATAAGAAGTTTCCTTAGAGTTTTTGCATTATCTGGATGATAATTTATTCTAATTCTCCACCTGCAAGTTTTTTTGTAGGAGCTTGTAAACAAATCCTATTACTTTCATCATCCACTTCACTATAAACGAAAACAAAAGTAATCTCCTTCAAGTCTGAATTTCTTATGGGTGTGACATGCGAGGCACAGACAATCTGCTTTTAATGATAGATTATGCTGATTTTTCCTGGCACAGAACATCATCCCATTTCCTTGATACGAAGGACATTTTATACAGAGACAACCTTTGGAATGGTGGTAGGAAGCACAGATGCCAAAATACCTGCCATAAGTTTCTATGTTCCTGTTATTAATTTCTGAAGATTTCATCCACCATTACCTTTAGGGTTATTTTGCATACAAAAGTTCAACGCTTTATTTTCAAGAAATGTTTTATTTTCAATATGGAATGGTTCATTGTTTGCTCGGGACAGATAGCAACACAACGTCTGCAACTTGTACCCAGACAATGCTGGCTGTCTATATTGGCAAACCTCTTACCGTCTCTTTCAATGATAATAACAGCGTCTTCAGGACATTCTTTTTCACACTTATGACACAAGATACATTTTTCCACTGGTGCTTCGAGGGTAATACCTATGTCTTGTACTATGTCTAAACCTTGTTTACCCACATCATCGATATCTTTTGAAACACGTCTTTCTACATGCACTTTTTCGAGGTTTGGGGGGAATGGTTTGATGTTATATAACTCAAGCATCTGGTCATAAATCTCTTGGGGCATTCCTTGTTGCCAATAAGATAGTTCACAGACGTATATATCTTTGAATGTCTCGCTCGTAGCCATCATAAGATGATCGGCATGAATTTTATTTGCCATAGACATGACATCGCATAGCTTGATAGGATCTACAGCAAGCTTTCTTGCAAGGCCGATCGAAGTGTTGCCGAACTGGACAATGTTACTGACAAAACCTGGCACAGAACCTATATGCCTTGCTTTTTCAGCATTTACATAGGTACCGGTGGCACCGGACATATAGACATATTTCAAATCGGAGTATTCAATACCGGCTTCTATCATGAGAGTCATATGGGCTGCCCAGATAGCACCTATTGCCTTACCCACTTCTTCAACATCCTTATCTGTGATGATAATACCTTCACCCAAGATGATCCGTCCATCAGGAAGATGCGGCAACTTTTTAGTAAGGCCTTCTTTGATAGCCAATGCGATGGTTGAAATAACACCTGTTCCTGTAATTCCTTTGGCCTGTATGCCGGAAGATTCAATGATTTCACCGGAAACCGGATCTATAAGATCTCCTTTTACAGCTTCCATCTTCTCATTGAGCACTATGAGCCTCCAGTGAGTTCCCTCAAGGTTAACATCACTTATGGCTCCGGGACCAGCCAGCATACCACAGTTGATTCCCTGACCTTCAATGGCTGGACCAGCAGCAGCACTCGCAGTAATGATCTTATCTCCAACCTTTAGTGCCATTTCTGCATTTGTCCCGTAATCTGTTACAAGGCAGATTTCATCTTGGTTTATAAAATCAGTTTCCATCATCATAGCAAGAGCGTCAGCACCGATCTCATGTTTTATTGCAGGAGGAACTACTATCTCACAGTTGTTCATCTCATAAATCCCTTTGAAGATCTCGTTAGCAGGGAAGATCCGGGCATCTCTTTTCACATTGTGGACACCCAGCTTTTTCTGCTTTGTCTCCCCTGCATACGCAAGATCCAGGATCTCGCTGTTCTGGAAAAGGGATAATTGTATAGGATTACCACAAACAGCTATCCTCTGAATACTTGAAGGATCAACATCGAATCTTTCCAGCACTTTCTTAACAGCCTCTATCATTAATCCATGAGCTACATCCTTGCCTGTGTTAATGGCAAAATCCAGATGGTCCATTACATTTCCTCCTGGAAGAGGATGGCCCATAGTAATCACAGTTTTAATAGTTTCTCTAGACTCGATATCTATGAGCTGGGATCTGAAACCGCTAGTCCCTAGGTCCAATGCAATTACATACATGAGTGTTCCTTCAAATTGTATTTTATACTTTTAAATGCTATGTTTTGTGTTAAAGGCACTACTATATATATTTTGTGTTTCAATGTGTTGTGGGTGAATGCTTAACTAAAAAAATTAAGACAAAGCTACTGATGTTTATTCTATACTCGATTATGACTTTTATTCTGTATTTCTAATACTACGATTTTGGTGAAAAATAGTGGTATTTATATTTTACTGTATTTGTTTCTAACATTGATCATTTCGATTAACAAGGCCATAATCTCCTTGTTATCTAGATCTTATATTATTTCCCGTGGGCATGCTATTTAAATCCATGTTCAATAATTAAATAATTAGGGTATTTTCATGAAAATTAATAATGACCATATTTTAGTGGACGAGGATATCCCGTCGATCCACGTCACATTACACCAGTTTGTCGATCACGATACTTGGAGTCTATATCTTACTTTGCACGCAAATGATATATTAATTGGCACTGCTTCTGCCAAACTAGGTAATTCCAAATATGATCAAGAAACAGTTGTTGCTGCAATGCAATATCTAAAAAATGAATATTTTAAGGCTATAGGTTCACCTATGCGATATGAAAATGGGAAACTCATATTTCTAGCACCTCACAAGGGTATATCAATGGATAAAAGAGCAGATTTGCAGGTTAATAGACAAGAAAAAGTCAATTCTATGAATATGTCCGAAAAAATGCCGCAAAAGATATTTGCATAATTCCTGACAGCTTCCTAGGCGTTGCATATTAATAAGATCGATCCAAATACTTTTTAGGGAGGTTTTTTCTTGGAAGAAAAAGACGATCTTGAAGATGTTATAATGGCTAAGCCAGGTCCTCGCGAAGCAAAAAAGATTGAACATGACATGCTTAACAGAGCCGCTTCTAATCCGGTGCGCCGTAAAATCATCAAGGAAATCGGTATTTACGGTGCTTCAAAGGAAGAACTTCTTAAAAACATGAGTATGCAAGAGGCAGCTTTCAAGTTCCAGATTGACTACCTCCTGCACCAGGAACTTGTAAAGGAAGATAATGGTAAATATCGTCTTACTGATAAAGGTATCGAAATACTAGAAATAAGCAAGTAAATTTTTCATAAATGGGCTTATCAGTTTAGTTTATTCATCAGGTAAGCCACTAACTATTTTATTGATAACTTTTATATCCTTTGAGCTTTTCTATTATATTTTTCTCAAAACCCATTTTACAATCATTGAATCAAAGTTCTGTTGAAAAGCCATTTATAAAAAAGAGGTTAATAAATAGGTTAAAAATGAACTATGTCACGTTTCAAGGCCAT
>MVQW01000138.1 GCA_002067265.1 Methanomethylovorans sp. PtaU1.Bin073
GGCAGTTCATTTAGAGTCAAATCATTTCTCTCGGAATTTTCCTGAGTTCTTTTCCAGAAACGTTCAGCATTTTCTTTTTTGTTCCAGTGGCTGTTTTTATCACCGGTTTTGTCGAGCCTTTGCTGAGTGGTCATGAGCTCTTTCCAAATATTATTCCAGTCAATTTTTCCGTATTGCATGTATGAGTCACCTGTAAACGCAACTTCATTTATTGAAATTTGAATTCATATTTACATTTGGTGCAAGTAGCTAGTATCACTTCAATGTACTTTAGTAGCACTAAACATTAACTTATATATATGTTTGTATTAACATTGAATGCCATCAAAACTAATCCAATAAATTGGAAAATATAAGAGATAATTGAATATGACATCATTAAGTTGGCTCAGATCTTTAAATATAATGAATGCTTAACCTAGTTAGTAGCAAATAATACTTAATTTATTATACTATATGTTACTAAGGTGATATCAATGGAACTAAAACCCTTTAAAAGAGAATCCGTTATACCATTGCCTGTTACTTTCATTTCCACGGTCAGTAAAAGTGGCGTAAGGAACATTGCTCCTTATGGCTGTGTAATGCCTGTGCTTCGTCCTTTCGATCTCGTATGTGTGGCAACCGCAAAAAGAAGGGATACGCTGGATAATATCCGTGAGACCGGAGAATTCGTGATCAATCTTCCGGGAGAAGGTCTTTCAGACAAGGTCATACCTACTGCCAAAGCCATTCCGGCAGAAGCTGATGAATTTGAGTTTGCAGGGCTTGATTCAAGGCCTTCAAAGAAGGTGAAGGCTCCGGGTATAGAAGGATGTTACGCATGGATGGAGTGTGAACTGGTCAAATTCTATGAAGAAACAAACTACATATTAATCATGGGTAAAGTGGTCCATCTTGAAGTTGCTGATGAAGTATATGAACAAAATGGACATTGCAACGTAAAGAAAGCGAGACCGCTTATGATGATGGGGTCTGATTCAGGTATGCATTTTTGCACGATCGAGGAGCTGGGCAGGTTTGAGCCCTTCGGTGCAATGTTCTCTGATGGAAAAGATCCCCTTGCGAAGATGTATACTAAGGACACAACTCCCTGAAAGATTATTCACATGCTGAAATCCCTAAATATTTTAGTATGGTGCAGACGCATCAGATCATGATTTCTATTGATAGTTTTCAGGTTTCATAACGATATTAGGATATCCAGTATCATTAAATCTGTTTTTCTAATTATTGGATATCATATTTCTTATTATTCATATAATTTAATCTACTAATATAGAAAACATGTATAATCTAATAACACGAAAGATATTAAAAGTATTATCTTCTTTTACCTGCCATGATAAACATGTCATCTGAATGTTCAGCCGAAGAGACGATAAGAAAGATAGCTTCTTTTGATGATGCTGCCAGATTTCATGGGCACGTTTGCCCGGGACTTACTATAGGTTATATCGCTGCAAAAGCTGGAATCGAAAAACTTGAAGCGGAACGTGATATCGATGAAGAGCTTGTAACCATTGTAGAAAACGATGCGTGTGGAGTTGATGCAGTACAGGTGCTCACAGGATGCACTATAGGCAAAGGTAACCTCATCTATCGGGATCACGCAAAACAGGTATTTACCTTTATATGCAGGGACAGTGGAAAAGCGGTAAGGGTAGCCCTGAAGGCAAGTTTCAACATCGATAACATCGACCCCGAAGTAAGCAAATTGCGCCCAAAAGTGATGTCCGGTACAGCCACCGAGGAAGAAAACAAAGAGTTTAGGGAGCGCATGGATGGCATATCTCAAACCATGAGAAATACTCCTGTTGAGGAAATGTTTGACATTGGGTTCGTTGATGTCAAGATCCCTCAAAAAGCAAGAATATTCAACTCCGTTAAATGTGCCAAATGCGGAGAAATGATGGCAGAATCCCGTGCAAGGGTGCAGAACGGGGAATATGTGTGTATCCCATGCTATGAAGAATATACCAGAGGATGGTAAAGATGAAACAAAACAGAAGAATGATCTCCGTCCTTTTTTCCATATTCATCATCAGTTCCATATTTTTCTTTCCAGCTGCAGCTTCGGAAACTGGTACGGATGAACAGGGGACTGTGCTTAAGGCAAGCTGGGGAAGTTCTGGCGGAGACTGGGGTTTCCCGTCACCCCTTACTTTCTACCCCAGAGGTCCTGGCTATATCATGACAAGTTACTGTTTCGATGCACTTCTATGGCCTGACGAGACCGGGAATATGACAGGATTGCTTGCCAGCTCATGGAAAAGCTCCGAGGATGGACTTGAATGGACTTTCCAGCTTAGAGAAGGTGTGACCTGGCACGATGGGGAACCATTCACTGCGAATGATGTTGCTTTTACATATGATTACATAAAAGGCAAGGCATCTATCAGTCCGATCGGTTCCGGCTGGTATAACACAGACATAATAGAGAGTGTGCAAGCTCTTGATGATCACACAGTAAAGATCAAGCTTAACCAGCCTTATGCTCCATTCATGCAGCAGGTAGTTGCTGTTGTACCCATTATGCCTGAACACATATGGAAAAATGTCTCCGATCCAAGCAAATACATGGAAAAAGACGCAGCCATCGGGACAGGACCCTTTATCCTTGAAGATTATGATAAGGATCAGCAGTCCTACAAATACTCTGCAAACAAGAACTACTTCCTCGGAAAACCGGTTATTGACACACTTATCTATGTGAAAACTTCTGATCCGGTCATTTCGTTAAAAACAGGAGAAATAGATCAATCCAGCCTTACCCTGGATCAGGTAAAGGCCCTGAATGATTCAGATAACCTGAAAGTAATAAGCGGGCCAGGATACTGGGTTTACCGTCTCAGGTTCAACATTCCTTCAAATAACATACTCAATAACACTGACGTACGCAAAGCTATCTATTATTCTCTTAACTGCGAGGACATAGAAAGCAGAGTGCTGCACGGAGGAGGGATTGCAGGCAATCCTGGTTATGTGCCACCGTACTCCACTTGGTATTACCCTGATGTAGCACAATACACCTATGACCCCGAAATAGCCAATAAGATGCTGGATGATGCAGGATACCAGAATAAAGATGCAGATGGCATCAGGATGGATGCTTCAGGGAAACGTCTTGAATTCGAGCTTTTATACACATCTGACCAGCAAAGCCAGAGGCTTGCAGAACTGATTGAGAGTTATCTGAAAGATATTGGTATAAGCCTGGTCCTGAAACCCGGTGATATGAAAACTGTTGACAGTCTTGTTGAAGCAGGTAACTTTGACATGGCAATATATTCTCATGGTACATCCACTGATCCTGCGAGGATGCTCAACTCATTCCCCACTTCAACAGGATGGAACAATAGTGAGTTCATGTCTCTTGCAAAAGAACAGATGAGTACCATGGACGAAAAGCAGCGCCAAGCTCTCGTAGACCAGATGCAGGTGCTTATAGCCGACAATGTACCTACTATTCCGATAATGTACAGAAATGTTTACAGTGTCTGTGATCAGGAAAAGCTTGATGGTTTCTTCTACACCCCCGGTGGGGTGGGAGGCGGCGTTCCTACGGAGTATAACAAGCTTGTTTTCATATACGGAACTTCCGGTGGCGGCAATTCGCAAAACATCGGGAATTCAACAGCCAATACAGCAGACAGCATAGGGATCCTTGGTTCCATAACCATTCTCGCATGTGCTTTTGTCCTGATGGCCCGTAAGCAGCGATAAAAAAGAGAGATGTGTGCAATGGATAGGAAAAGATGGGAGTATATTATATCCAGAGGGCTGGAATATGCTCTTACTTTCTTCCTCATCCTTGCCATTAATTTTTTCCTTCCCCGCATTATGCCTGGTGGACCTCTTTTAAATATCCTTGGCAGCCAGAATAGTGATCTGCCGGTGGTGATAGATGAGGAAACAAAGTATAAGCTGATGGATTATTATCATCTCAATGATCCCCTGCACGTTCAGTTCGTCAACTATCTAGTAGATACAGTACATCTTGATTTTGGATATTCCATATTCTATAATGTGCCTGTAATTGACATAATCCTTGGCAGATTGCCATGGACGATCCTCCTTATGGGAACAGCATTGTTAGTTTCGACTTTTTTCGGAATATGGCTTGGACTTGAATCTGCCTGGAACAAGGACAATAGACTTGATAACTTGTTACTTGTACTAATTCCGGCTTTAAAATCAGTACCTACTTTTTTTCTTGGAGCTCTGATGATCTTCGTATTTGGGTACTTAATGGACTGGTTTCCGGTATCAGGAGCTATTACGCACTATATGCATTACGGGGGAATAGCTGACAGAATAAAGGATATGATATCTCATCTCATCTTACCGATGGCTTGTCTTGCAGCTTTTGAAATGCCTGGGACATACCTGCTTGTGAGGAATATTTGTGTTCAGCAACTGGAAAAACCTTATGTGCTTATGGCTGTGGCCAGGGGCTTGAAAAAAAGTAGCATCAAAAAACACGTATTACTTAATTCCATTGTACCTGTAGTGAACCAGATAGCCGCAATGCTGGGTTTTATGGTTGGAGGTGCTGTGTTCGTAGAGACAGTGTTCGCTTATCCGGGTATGGGATTGCTTGTTTACAATTCGTTCATTGAAAGGGACTATCCTGTGCTCCAGGGTGCTTTTATTTTTATGTCATTATGCGTACTAGCATGCAACTATGCAGCAGACATCGCATGTTCATACATTGACGCAAGAGCGGGGCAGGACTAAAAGATGCACGAAAAGAAGGTATTTCAAAGGCTTAAGAGCAAAAAAGGTAGCATAGGCCTTCTCATACTATTCTTCTACATCAGCATGGCAATTTCAGCTCCCATGCTGACCTCATATTCCCCTTCTGATATATCAAGTCAACCATTACTCGCTCCTGATGCCGATCATCTGCTGGGTACCGATGACGTGGGCAGGGACATATTTACTGATCTCCTGTATGGTTCAAGGACTTCGCTGACAGTTGCTTCTACAGTATCTTTTGGAGTGTTGATAATTGGTACCCTTGCAGGTGTATTCTCCGGATATGCGGGAGGTAAGCTTGACAGGGTGATTATGCGAGGTGTTGACATTTTCCTCATGATACCTGACCTGCCACTCATCCTTATCCTAGCAGCCTATTTACGTCCCGGGATTTGGAACATTATCTTTATTCTTACTATAATGGGCTGGCCTGTAGGAACCAGGATAACAAGAGCACAGACCCGGACCCTTAAAGTATCCGGGCACGTGGACTTTGCCAGGGTTTCTGGAGCTGGGAACTGGTATATAATCAAGAAACATATCGTTCCGGACCTTTATCCTATTATGATAACTACTGTTGTAATGCAGTCTATCCGAGCCATTCTATCAGAATCAGGCCTCGCTTTTCTGGGTCTTGGCGACCCTTCATACCCAAGCTGGGGCACTATGATAAAATATGCTATCGGATACCCGCTTATCTTTTTCACGGATGCGTGGATGTGGTGGCTCCTGCCTGCAGGGCTTTGTATAACTTCCCTTGTGCTTGGTTTTGTACTTGTGGGTCAGGCCCTTGAAGGTGATAGATAATGCCAGTGCTTGAGATTCAGGGACTTACAGTTGACTTTTCAACTAAAGAAGGTATTCATCGTGTATTGAAGAATGTTAATCTTACTATTGACAAAGGAGAGATAGTAGGTCTTATAGGTGAATCAGGGTCAGGTAAGTCCACGCTTGCTATGACGGTGCTTGATCTTAACTCCCGTAACAGGTCTATTTCGGGAAGCATCCTTTTCAATGGTGTAAAAATCAGGGATATAGGCAAGGAAAGGATGCGTGAGTTAAGAGGCAGCAATATAGGGTTCGTGCCACAGGCCTCAATGAATGCTCTAAATCCTTTAATGAATGTGAAAAAACAGTTTATCGAAACGATCAAAGCTCATAAGGATATGCCTTTGCAGCAAATGACCGAACTAATCACCAGATCACTTACAATGGTGTCAATTGATCCGGAAAGAGCCAGTTCTTTTCCTTATGAGTTTAGCGGTGGGCAGCGTCAGAGACTTATGATAGCCTTGTCCATGCTTCTTTCACCGCAACTTATCATTGCGGACGAACCCACGACAGCTCTGGACGCAACAGTTCAGTCAAAGATCATCAACCTATTAAAGGATACGGTTCAACAGAAACAGACTTCCATGCTGGTAATATCCCATGATCTGCATACAATTTCCAGGATATGTGACAGGATTTACATCATGTATGCCGGAAGAGTTGTGGAAACAGGCACCCGGGATGAAATTCTTCGTAATCCGAGGCATCCGTACACTAAAAAGTTGCTGAGTTCAAGGTTAACTTTGATGGCCGAACATGTAAAAGTGAAAGGTATACCCGGAAATCCACCTTCCGTACTGAAAGAGTACAACAGGTGTGAATTCCTGGAAAGATGCGAAAGGGCTTCATTAGTGTGTAAGACAGAAAGGCCACCGGAATGTACCGGCAATGTGAAGGTTGCATGTCATTTTGAGGAAACGCTATGAATGAAAAAGAACTCGTGAGGATCACCGATGTCACAAAAGTGTTTAAAAGGACCGATCTGTTCAGAAGCGCTTCAGGAGTGCTGGCCCTTGATAGCGTATCGCTTTCAGTGGAAAAGGGAGAGATACTTGGTATCATCGGAGAAAGCGGAAGTGGAAAGACCACACTTGCCAAACTGATACTCGGCTTGCTAAAACCAACATCCGGGAGCATCTTGTTTGCAGATATCCCAAATGGAGGCGATGGACCAAGAAAACCGAGTGTTCAGGTTATCTTCCAGGACCCATATGATTCCTTAAACCACATGATGACCTTGGAGGAGATCGTTGCTGAACCATGTTTCATAAAGTATGGAAAATCATATGACCGGCAAAAAATATGGGAAGCTCTGGAGTTGGTAGGTTTGACACCTGTAGATGAATTCCTTCATAAATACCCACATACTTTAAGTGGCGGGCAACGCCAGCGTGTAGCCATCGCAAGGGCTATCGTTAATGAACCTGATCTTATTATAGCTGATGAACCCATATCCATGCTTGATTGCTCTATAGGTGTTGATATACTTAATCTCATACTTGAGATGAATGAAAAGAAAGGTATCACTTTCATGTTCATTACACATGACATTGCTGCTGCCGCGTATATATGCAATAATATTGCAGTGATGAAAGCCGGGGAAATAGTTGAGTATGGCTCAAAGAAGCAAATTATATCACAATGCTGCCATGAATATACAAATTCACTGCTAGCTTCAGCCAGAGGTGAAGTGGTGAATAAATGGTAAGAATTACAAAAATCATCTTAAAGAAAGTCCTCTGGAATCAGATAGGTATTTATCTAAAAGTTCCCAAAATATGATTATATTCTCTTTTCTAAAAGAGATAATGGGAGTGTAATATTAATGGCAGCTATTATTGATAGGAATCTGTGTACAGGATGCGGACAATGTGTTGATATCTGTCCAGTGGAAGCAATTTCACTGGGTGATGATAATATTGCAGTTGTTGATCCGGAATTATGCGTAGATTGTGGTCAATGTATAGACGAATGTCCTGTTGAAGCGATATCACTTGACTGAGATTGCTTGAATTTTTTTTTATTTTAGGAGGTTTGCAGATAAAATGCTATCCCGGGTAGCAGTAGGTGTGCGTTCATTGAAAAAAGGAGATTATGAACCTAGCTGTAAAACTGAAGGAGCAATTAAATGGCAAAAGGGAAACAAAATGAGAGTGAACTTCTCATAACGCGTATCTTCAGTGCACCGCGGGAACTTGTATGGAAAGCATGGACAGAACCTGAACGTGTGATGCACTGGTGGGGACAAAAATATTTCACTTCTCCAATATGCAAGATAGATTTTCGTGTAGGCGGTTCCTATCATTTCTGCATGCAATCACCTGAAGGTGAGGACTTCTGGAGTACTGGTGTGTATCTTGAGATAATTCCTCTGGAGAAAATAGTGTGTACTGATTCTTTTGCCGATGAGAATGGTAATGTGGTCCCTGCAACATATTATGATATGGAAGAAGATTTTCCA
>MVQW01000139.1 GCA_002067265.1 Methanomethylovorans sp. PtaU1.Bin073
AGAATAAGATACCAGATGCTTCTGACAAGATCTGTCCCAAAAGGTGACCTTGAAGAGTTCATGGAATCACTTCTGTGGGTCTCGGTCGGACACGAGCCTGTTTACAATATCAATACAGAGACAAAGAGTCTTCTGGAAGAGACAAGGACTTTGCTGAAGGACAGGATCTTCCGCGATGAATCATCTATCCTTGATTCCCTTGATACGACCTTTCGGATATATACCATGCTTGATGACCAGATGGGCCCGTTGAGCCAAAAGGAGTATGAGGTACTGAAAAATATCGATTATCGTGGAGTGGATATCGGAGCGTATAGCAGGAAAGACCCTTTTTCGTCCAATTCGCATGAGAATATTATAAGGAATTTCATTCCCGAAAGTGAAGCGGAGCCTACAGCAGAGACACCACAGGAAGAAAAGGTCAAAAACCAGCCCACCTACGCTACAGCGAAGAACTGGAAGATACTGGGCAGTTACGGTTATGCTGAATGGGATGCCGTGATTAATGACTATAAAGCGGACTGGTGTACGGTCAACGAGATCGAGCCTTTTGGTATGTCCAGTGATTACTACAAGGACGCTTCAGAACAGTACAGGCATGAGATTGCCCTGATCAAGCATGTATTCAACAGGATGAAGCCGGAAGCATTCCGCAGGATGAAAGGACAGATCGATGGAACTGAAATCGATATCGATGCATTCATCGATGCCCTGATACAGAAGAAATGCGGGATAAATCCCGATGACGGGCTCTACCTAAGATGGGACAAGCATGAAAGGGATGTTGCAACTCTTTTCCTTATAGATGTCAGTTATTCCACCCATAAAAAGATAGGCTATGAGGAAAAGAGCATAGTGGATGTTGAAAAAGATTCTCTTATCATCATGATACAGGCTCTTGAAAGCATAGGTGACAAGTATGCAATCTACGCATTTTCCGGCCAGACAAGAGATGATGTTGAATACTTTGTCATAAAGGAGTTCGATGAGGAACTATCGGACAACGTTGCTCGCAGGATTAGTGTGCTGGAACCGGTATCCAACACAAGGCTCGGACCTGCCATCCGCCATTCGATCAGAAAACTTGACAAAGTAGATGCAAGAACAAAGATCATAATACTGTTATCCGATGGCGAACCCTTTGATACCTCCCGGGGAGAAAGCGCATACAAAGAAAGAATTGCTGAAGAGGACACTAGAATAGCGATAAAGGAATGCAATGCCAAGGGAATTAATTTCTTTTGCATAACCGTAGATCCAGATCCCGGTAAATATCTCGACAATATTTTCTCTGATGCCGGATACACAATAATAGATGATGCCAGTTCACTTCCGGAGAGGCTTCCGATACTGTATAAGAGGATCACTACCTGATCCTGTAATACCGGTGCAGTGATACTCATGTGTATAACTGTTCTTCAAATTCAAATTTAACTTCAAATGCATATTATTTCTGAGTATCAAAGTTTGCTCATAAAGTATATAACATCGGAAATGCCACATTCGGTATGGGTTTACATCTATGGATGAGGTCAATATAGGTGGATTACGCATAGCATTCCAACGGAAGGGCAAGGGGTCGCCCCTTGTGCTCCTACACGGTGGCCTTAGCGACAGCCGGATGTGGCGCAGGCAGCTTGATGAACTGTCCGATGAATTTACAGTGGTGGCTTGGGATGCACCCGGATGTGGTCGTTCAGCAGATCCGCCGGAGACCTTCCGTTTGCCTGATTTTGCAGACTGCCTTGCTGCATTTATTGAGGAAATAGGTTTAGTAAAGCCTCATATTCTCGGTCTGTCATTCGGTGCCGGACTTGCACTTGAGTTTTACCATCGATACCCTGCCATCCCGAGATCTCTCATACTGGCTTCGGCTTATGCCGGATGGTCGGGATCACTTCCTTCGGATATAGTAGAACAACGCTTGCAGCAGGGGCTTAAACAATCCGAATTGCCGCCTGAGCAGGTAGTTGAGATGTGGATTCCAACACTCTTCGTTAAATCTGTATCTACCAAGGTAATTGAGGAGACAGCAGCGATTATGTCCGAATTCCATCCAGTTGGGATGAGAACTATGCTGCTTTCTTTCGCTGAGGCTGATCTTCGCGACATGCTTCCAACCATCAATGTACCTACACTATTGCTTTATGGTGAAGCTGATCAGCGTTCTCCTCTGAACGTTGCCGAGAACCTTCATGCCAAGATTCCAACATCAAAGCTTGTAATTGTACCTGGCATCGGCCATGAGATCAGCCTAGAGGCACCAGAGATTTTCAATGCCGAAGTACGCAGCTTTCTTCGAGCAAATCCATAAGAATTGGCACCTAAATTGATTAGAAAAAGGCGTGCAATTTGAGCCTGTAGAAATCCTCGAGATTCTTATGAGAATTCAGTGCCAGTATTCTTAGTGTACTCTCTGATATTGATGAGAATTATCCAGTTTATCCTGTTGATACATTTTAAGAGAGGGAGGCGTCTACATAGCCGCATCTTCTAATCCCTTTATTTCTTTATTTTGCCAGATAAACAAAGAGATCACAGATATCATTGCCCCGGAGATCACGAACATCAAAGCAATTCCCCTGCCTTCTCCCACTCCGAGAATATAACCGGCTGTTCCAGCCAACAGGCCATCCACTTCCAGAAGCGGATTGAAAACATGATCTGCTAAAAAACCTGCAACTAAAAAGGCTATGACTGAGCCAAGATATGTGACCATGGAGACGATCGACCAGACACGGCCTTGTTTTCTGTTATCAATATTTTTGCGTATCAGGACTTCAATGGAGGTGTTTATGAATGGCAAGGTTGCAAAGAACATAAATCCTCCCAGAGTGATCAGAATGATATTCGTTGATAATCCAAGACCGGCAAAGAATATTCCGGACAGAAACAGCGATATTGATAATATAATTACATGTTTGTGTTTGCTACCGAACAATCCGATGAACAGGCTTCCAAGAATTATGCCTGAAGCGCAGACGGATTGGGAGATTCCCACTATTTTTACTGTTGTCAAGTTGAGCAGCATTGGAATTATAAGGGATTGAAGCAATCCGACAAAAAAGAGCACGAGCATTGTTGTAATAACCAGATGAACTACGCCTTTGCTTTGTGAAAATTCCTGAATGCCCTCTCTAAGGTCAGCCATGATGTTTTGTTCGGGGTGCTTTATAGTTATGCCGCCTAAGATACTTCTTACCCAGATAACGATGAAACTGGAGATCAAGAGAGTGCTGATGTCTATCAAAAATATGAATTTGATATCAATTACCGATAATAAGAGACCGGCGAGGAACGGAGAGATCAGGTATTGAGCAGAACTTGCTAATTGCATTAATCCGCTTGCTTTGGCATATTGAGTTTCGGGTAGAAGGTCAGTGACAAGGGCTTTGTAAGCGGGTTCCTGAAAAGCTGAAAAAATGGAACTGATCCCAATCCCAAGATAAATATGCCAGATTTCAATGTTGCCATTCAGCATCATGAAAAATATAAAGAGAAGCCCGAGAGTTGCACCAAGATCACCAAATACCATCATTAGGCGCCTGTCATGACGATCTGCCAATATGCCCCCATAGGGTTTTAGCAACATGGGCGGTAAAAGAGCACAGATGAGTATGAAGACGTAACTTGAAGCTGTATTGGTTTGTTGGTATACATATACACCCAGGGAGAAAATAGTAAGACCAGTACCTATTATTGAAATGAATTGTCCAATCCAGATAAGAAGGAATTTGGAATAGAGATCCTGAGGTTTATCGGTCATTTTTTAACCTCTGGGATTAGGTGCTTTTTGGAAAAGAACATATCTTTATCCAGTATAATAATAACCGCGACAACAACAATAAGCACTACTGTTTCGATACATTTTGTAATTTGGGTAATTGCCAGTATCTCCTGTGAGAGATTGATGACAAAATGAAAGAGGATTGCAGAAAGCACACTTTTTCCGTTCTTTATGCACATCCAGCTGATGATCACT
>MVQW01000140.1 GCA_002067265.1 Methanomethylovorans sp. PtaU1.Bin073
GCCTTATATTTCCATTGTTCCTCTTTGGGATATTGGGTACATCCGTACAGAATATTTTGCGCCTTGTTCTGTTAATAGCCGCTGATTATCATTTTGGATCAACTGTCATGTGGCAGGTACATGATTATGCAGGTTACGTCCTGTTTCCTGCATGGTTTACGATCTTTATTTATGTCTACTTGAAAATAGGGTTGGAAAGTCCGCAGGTTGCAGCGGTTGAAGATTAGAGACCTTTCTAGCTTGTAAGTAATTGCAGGAATCAATTACAGGTATTCCTGAATTTAATTTTAATGACCCCATTTGCTCCATTCCATCCTTTTTTACTTAAACAGTTCTTCTTTTAATATCCTTCTCATCGCATTTTTCAAGATGCATAGGATTCATGGCGGTTACTCTTACACGGACTTATACTGAAACAACTGATTCATGATTATTTCTTATTGTTTCATTTAGCTAAGATTGGTCCAATCAACTCATTATATATCAATGGTTTAAGTAGTGCATAATAATATAATTCATTAAATAATTAGATATGTTGATATAGTTTTGCTCACATAGTAATCATAAGTTATCATATACTGTAATGTTGAGGATCAAATTGTATCAAATTATTGGAGGTGGTCGTATAAAATCTTCAGACGGGCAATACTTTTCGAAAACTCTTGTAATATGGTTTGCTGTGCTGGTAATGGCAAGTCTGGTTGTTGGTTTACACGATGCAGCTGCCCCTGTATCGATGTCAGTTTTCCCTGAAGTTCCCGTAGAAGGAGAGCCTGTACTAATCACTTTCAATCTAAATAATCCGTCACTTCATGCTAATTCAGTCGATTATGAACTGTATGCCAATGGAAAACTGGTAATGGACGGTGCAACGGAACTAGCTCCGTTCTCGAATGAAAAGTATCAGTATACGTATATTAATCCCCTTAAGATGGGAGAGCAGATCACCTTTGTAGTAAAGTCTACCGTAGATGGAAAGAGCCATGAAGAGTACATATCGCTGCCTGCCTACCCACCCCAGGTCTGGAGCAGTTTTGTAAGCTTTGCATCGTTCTCAACATCAGTTATGAGTTACATGTCTACAATGGCATACTATGACCAGACATTCGGTAACGATGCAACTCTCAATGTAAGCGTGATCTTTTCAATAGTTCTGATCGGATTGCTGATCTACCTTGAACTCACGGAGCCATCACTGTCAGAAAAGACGTTCAAGTTCATAGGTGATCTGCGTATCAGATTCAGTCGTTTGTCAGCTGTCTTATTTGTGATATTCATTGGAATGGTGTTCACACAGGTAGCCTTGATCATAGGAAAGGTGGGATAAAATGAAGTTTCTCACGTGTGGTTTGATATTAGTGATTCTAATTGGGGTTTTGCCGATGGCTGGCGCAACACCAATTGGACCGTCTGCTACTACTGCAACACTAAATATAGAATCAATTGTGACATACGGCAGTACTGTTACTATTACAGTAACAGGATTAACCCAAGACAAAATTAGTTTCACTTGGACAGCTCAGAATGGAAATAAAATCAATCACAACAATATAAAGATAATTGATGGAACTGCCAGTGATTCAATTGCAGCTAACGTCGAAGGCACTTGGACAGTTGAATATCATGAGATCGGTATAGCTCAGAATTCAGATAATTCAAAAACATTCATCGTTTCTTCGTCTTCTCCAGAGTTTCCAATTGGATCATTCGTATCTCTGCTTCTAGCTGGTGGTTTGTACCTAGTCCTACGTCGAAATATGGCAGGTTATTTCAATGTCAAGCGATAAAATGAGAATACTTTACATTTCATCTCTTCTAGTCCTTGCAACTATTATTATAATATTCGCTCAAGGTGTATTCTCAGGACTGTCAACAGGTGCAACATCACCAATGGCTAAAATTACCAGAATAGATCTGCACGATGGCTTTCTTGGAAATCATTCCTTTATATCTGTGAGCCTTATTAACAATGATACTGTTAGCCATAAGTTTTCAATCAATACTTTTTTTGGTGAAGAACTTGCAAACGCTTTCAATACTACTGTTAATTCCAGTGCAACATTGGAATATGGAACCTACATATATCCTGAAGAGATTCCAATATCAGAAAATGAAACCATCAACTCTACTTTGCGTGTTGCAAAGTTTGTGGTATATATGGATGAGCAGCCTGAACCCATTAAAGAAACAAGTTTTATATTTTAGTGAATGAATGGATTCTTCAGAGAATGAAAAGCCTCTTTATATGGCTTGCTATTTCCATAGCAATTAGGTTCTTAGATTCCTTTTTTATCGGATGGTACCACTAAATATAAACAATAATGCTCCATTCATTAGTATTATAACGAATCAAATGTGGAGTCGGTGCTATGGTTGCAAAATGCGTTTTATCTGAGGAATTGCCTGTTGAGGAGTATCTCATTAAGAAAGAGCCATACTATGTGCCTGTAGGAAATGAAGTGGAGATCTTCATGTCAGCCTATAGGAACAAACTGCCGATTAACCTTAAAGGGCCGACTGGTTGCGGAAAGACACGTTTTATGGAATACATGGCCTATAAGCTACAGCGTCCTCTGATAACCGTAGCCTGTCATGAAGACCTTACTGCTACTGATCTTGTGGGCAGGTTTTTGATAAAAGGAGAGTCCGTAGAATGGAGCGATGGCCCTCTTACAAAAGCTGTGAAGCACGGTGCTATATGTTATCTTGACGAAGTTGTGGAAGCCCGTAAGGATACAATAGTTGTTATCCATCCCCTTACCGATGATCGGCGTATCATGCCTATAGATAAACTGGGTGTGATCCTCAAAGCTCCTTCCGAATTCATGTTAAGCATCTCCTACAATCCAGGTTACCAGAGTGTTGTAAAAGACCTTAAGCAGAGCACACGCCAGAGATTCGTGGCTTTAGATTTCGATTATCCTCCAAATGAACTTGAAATGACGATAGTGGCTCACGAAAGCGGCGTAGATGAAAAAATGGCTCACTATCTCGTAGATATAGGTCATCGCATAAGGAACTTCAAACAACACGGCCTTGAAGAGGGAGTCAGCACCCGCCTGCTTATCTATGCAGGTAAGCTCATAAAAGACGGCATTGATCCAAAGGAAGCATGCCGTATAGCTATGGTCAGGCCTATCACCGATAACACTGACTTGCAAAAAAGCATTGATGAAATAATATCCGCCATCATGGAGTAAACGATGGAAAAACCAGAAACAGGTGAAAATACACCTCTTTCCAGGGAAGCAATGACTTACCTTATAAGGTCGCACTTCTCTACTCTACGTCCTGATGATCTTGCCTCTGCAGTGGAACAGCTCAGGGATGTCCCCTCACAAGACCTTAATTACATATTGAATTCCGGAAGGTTGCTGTCAGGTAAAAGTCATAGGGTTATTCTATCCTATCTCAAGGCAGCTTCTTTTGTGTATCGGACATTTACACAAGATGCTTTCAGGGAATGGGATGTATTGTCAAAAAGAATATCATCTCTTAGTAACTCTTGCATAGAGGGTTTCTTTGATGCATCAGGTATGATTCTTCAAAAAGGCAGCCTGTCCCTTTTACAACGATGGGCTGAACTGGGATTGTCAGTCGCATCAAAGGACAAAGGACTTGCGATCTCATATTTTACTACCACTGCCGAAGTAGTAGTTTCCGTTGATTTCGAATATCTGGAAGAATTGGTATCTATCGGCAGTAAATTCTCAGGGTCTAATATTAGGGTGTCTGAAGCTTATTTCAAAAACCTCTCAGATCTTTTATCTCTTCTATCCAGATCAGAATTCCATGAGTTCATTGATATTATTGAAAACATGAGAGAAAAGGATTGGAGGACTGTAGTTGAGATCATCAACAGCTCCAGGGAAACTTTTGTCTCCATAGAACCTCAAAGACGGCATTTACTTCTTAATGCTCTGAGTTCTGTTTTAAGGTTCAGTATTCCTCTTACTCTGGCATTGTTTAATCGTTCTCCTCTTGCCATGGCCAATTTGAATGATAGCGATTTCAGCAGATGGTTGTCTGTTATTGAAAGCATTGCCGGGCTTAACGCAGATGTGGCCATGTCCTTTGTAAACAGAAGTCCCAGGTTGCTTGCTTCTGTGGACATTCATGAGATCGAACAATGGGCAGAAAAAGGCTCAGTCCTTATTTCCAGAGACAGGCAGGCTGCAAAGGCATTTATTGAGCATAGTTTCAAAGGTCTTGAAAATCATATTAAGGATACTGACCGTGAAAAAAGAGCATTCATACTTGATGTCGGAGCCGAACTTGCCCTGGTAAACCCGGCCTGCGTGGAAAATTACTTCAAATATGCTCCTGATGTGCTGGATCTCTTCAACCATCAAAATTTCAAGGAATGGCTTGCGATAGGAAAAAAGATCGCAGAACAAAGTTCTAATCTTGGTTCTGGATATTGCAGGCATTCTGCAGTAGCTTTTAAGAAAATACCTCCGGTTTATCATGGAGAAGTGTTCGCTACAGCACGCATGCT
>MVQW01000141.1 GCA_002067265.1 Methanomethylovorans sp. PtaU1.Bin073
GATCACTTACTCTTATCTGAAAATAATTATGTCCACCACGTACCCGTGATAAATAGTATTGTGTTGAAAAAACGTATAAGCCACTTTTTTGAAAGGTCTTAGATAATGCAAGTCCTATTGTCTGTATGCCTTGTCCGGCTTCTCCCCCCACTCTTATATTTATATCCTGGTTCATTTTCTCCTCCCGACAATATGATTTGTTAGTCCGTAGTTTTTACGCTACGGTCTCTGGATAAAATAGTGCAATCTGTAAATATGTGCATCATCTTAAATTAAATCTCGTCTCAAATTTGATTTATAATGTTCAGTCTATATTTTGCAAGAGATCAAATTATGGGTTATGTGCTTTCAAATGTTATTTGTCGAAAGGATGAGCAGCTATATATACTTCTAATTATAATAAACCGTTTATACAAAACAATCTCTTAACTTCGGTGATAGTATGGATCGCGTCCCTACAGGTATAGTAAATCTTGATAAAAAAATAGGTGGAGGTTACCCACGTGGAAAAGGAATACTTTTAACGGGTGTTCCGGGTAGCGGCAAAACTATATTTGGCCTTCATCTGTTGTACCAATCCTGTTCGGATGGTAAGAAATGTGTCCTCATAGCAACCGAAGAGTCTCCGGAAGATTTGCTTGAGCAAGCTGGAATGCTCGGCATGAGACTAGAACCTTTTTTAGAAAAGGGTTTGCTTACTATTAAACAGGTATTGGAAATAAGAGCAGGAGCTGTAGCCCGGGCTGCACATCTCATAGATGGTTTCAATAACACTGAGATCGATCTTATCGAAGAGTGCAATCTTGACCGGTCATTCAGGCATGATCAAGTAGGTTTTAACATTGGTGAGATGGATCTTGTCGATGTGATCAAACTAGTTCCAGAGGGTACCGATATATTGGTCGTGGATAATCTTGGAGTACTTGCCTTTGGTTTGGATATCAAGCAGTTTAGAGACAAGTTTGATACTCTTAATCGTATCTTATCTTCCAATAAGATAACTGTAGTGTACGTAATGGACGATGCTGCGTACCAGATAACTCATCAGATAGCTGATTATTCAACCCATGGAGCTATAAAACTGTTCATTAAAGAAAATCCATATACTGGAAAAATGGAACGCTTCCTGAATATTCCCAAAATGCGTAGTACATCAATATCGTTGGATTCAATCCTGTTTGAAATAACAGCTTCAGGAATAGAACTGAAAGGTTCCAAGGGCAAAATAGTAGATATGAGTTAAGATGCAATCCATTGGGTAAAATACAAACTATAAGGTTCTTGCATTGTGCTGTATTATGCTTCAGGACATACAGCTTCTTTCGTAAAAGGAATATATTATTAGTGTTCGAATAAAAAATCCATACCTTGCAGCAGTACCTATCTATATGAGGTAATAATATGCCAGATGAACCAAAATCAAAAGTGCTTATAGTAGATGATGAGCCCATGAATGTGGAACTCCTTCAGGCATATTTGGGCTCTGAATATGTTACAGTTTCCGCATCAAATGGAAAAGAAGCACTTGAAAAAGTGAATGAAGAAAAACCGGACATTGTGCTGCTGGATATAATGATGCCGGAAATGAACGGTTATGAGGTATGTAAGCTAATTAAAACGGGTGAAGTTACTAAATTCTTACCTGTAGTCATGGTTACAGCACTCTCTAACAGGGAAGATCGAATAAAGGGTGTAGAGGTTGGAGCTGATGATTTTCTTATAAAACCAGTGGATAAAGTGGAACTCACTGCAAGAATAAGGTCTCTTCTTAGAATCAAGCACCTTCATAGCAGTTTACAACAGGAAAAGGACAAACTTGAGATGCAGAACCGCGTGAGATCTGTGCTTACAAGAATAATTCCAACACTTTTTAAAACAGTACCACTGGAACAGAAGAACATGATCATTCACCAGATGACACATATGGTAGTGGAATCAATGTTAGAAGATCTAGTGGATAAAGATCTTAATACTAAAAATAATCCTCTTGGAGAATCATGCTGCATGCTGATGAACCAGCTTGGAGGCAGTTTTGAATTCAAACACAATCCACAAGAAGATACATCTTTTTACTTAAAGGGTATCAAATGTCCATGGGGGGCACAGGAAGCACAGTTGAATCCCATTCTATGCAATCTTACAAGGGGAGCTTTTGCAAGATTGG
Organism: Methanomethylovorans sp. PtaU1.Bin073; assembly: GCA_002067265.1. The sequence goes on from MVQW01000141.1 coordinate 2,165, forward strand.
CTGAAAGAATAGATGATGAAGTTGCCATAGAAGTGCTTTCAACCATGGGCAATGGCGATGAGGAATGTATTTTCAAGCTTAGCAAGCAAGGATAATTTTTCAATAATAAATGATCTTTACCTGCTCAGTGCAGGTCAAGTATTCTAATAGCAAGATGTGCGGCATTTGCACCATTATCTATTCCCACACTTGCTACAGGCACACCCGGAGGCATCTGAGCAATTGATAATAATGCGTCAAGTCCCATCATTTTTGCACTCACCGGCACCCCTATTACTGGCTTTTTAGTTTTTGAAGCAATGACTCCTGGTAATGCAGCAGATAACCCTGCAATTGCAATAAACACCTTGGCACTGCTTCCTGCAATATATTCATCAAGGGTATCGGGACTACGATGTGCTGAGATTACCTGAATATCATAAGTGTACTTGCTGTCATCCAGTATACTTGTTACACGATTCGCTATGGCACGGTCTGATTCTGACCCCATTATTACTGCTATATCTACCATTTTATACTTCCTCAGGGAAACTTGCCTTTTCCGCTAAGTTCCTGCTGTCTTTCTATACTCATTTCAATGAGTATTTGAAATATAGATTTCACTGGATTTGTATCCAGGTTAAAATCAATAGCATTGTCCACTGCTCTTTCAAGGACTACTTTGTTCTGGTTCTCATCACTGATTGGAAGACCTGCCTTTATTTTAGACTCCAGCACCTTGTCCGCAAGTTCTGTGCGCTTTTTAATGAGGCCAACGATATCTCTGTCTATTTGTTGGATCTCAGTACGTACTTCTTCCAGTGAGCTCATATTTTATCCCAGCCAGTGAGTTTTTTTGCTCTTTTATTATATATCTTAGTACTTATCAGGCTTCCGCTTATCCCAAGCTGGGACCAGCTTTCACGAAGTTTTGTTTCTGATGCAGAGTCCACAAAAGCAACATAAGAAGGGCCTGTACCCGAAAGTGTGACTCCCTTTACCCCTACTTCCAGTGCTCTCATCATTGGTTCAGTGTCAAAACCTAAAGCACCACAATACAGGAATCCATTAAGGGTCATCGCCTCCTCGTACTTTCCCTCTAAAGCCAGCTTGTATGCCATATCTATCCAGGGAGCAATTGATCGTGACCTTGCTACGTTCGTTGCCGCACTAAATGACTTTTTATCAGGTGCAAATATGAGTATATCCTTCTCTTTTTCATCTCTGTGTTCCAGTTCTTTCAATTTATTATCTGTAACTACGATTCCGCCAAAAAAAGAAGCACATGCATCGTCAAAGGCACCGGTAATACTAACGCCTACGTCCAAAGCAGCTTGCACTCCTATCTTCACGGCATCAAGAGGATCCATTTCTTCACCTAGGGCATCCAGCGTAGCAAGCACTGTGGCATTAGCTGCTGCACTGCTGCTTTTTAAGCCACTGGCAAGTGGTATTTCACTTTTTGTCTTGACAGAGCCATGCATATCTGCATTGAAATATTGTAATACCAGTTCCACAGTCCTCTTTATCAATCGTGTATCCGCATCAGGCAGACCTTCGATAGTAGCATCTATGCATCCTTTTCCACCACAAAGTTCCACATCGGCAAATGTTTTTAGGTCCACTGCAAAAGCCGAACCTTTCCAGGTAGCTATTGCATTTACTATTGTGCCCGCACCCAGAGCATATGCATGTCCTGTATAACTCATAGAATCTTTTCCCTTGAACCAGTTTTATCCTTTAATTCTCTTTTCGGAACTAAGTATGCATTATAATATTTAAAATATGGTCGAAAAATGAGTTGATTTGTAACCTTCAATCGTGTTAATTCGCGCCGCCCGTACGTGTAGAACAATAATTTTATAACACATACATGTAACTTATAGTAACAATCCTCTGGTAGGATAAAAATATGCTAAGGAATAAAGCAATCCTCATATTTGCACTACCTTTGGCATCAACAAATAAAGCGTACGTTCTTAAGCGGGTCGTATGCATTCTGTGCTGTAACCAGCCACATCCCCTCAGGCATTTTACCTGATCCCAAAAATTGCGATGGCTTGTCAGTTTCAGAACATGAATGATTGAAATTATGCCTTCAGAGGAGGCGATTCTTATTGCATTGGATTTACTATTATCAATGCATACTATAGGCAGGATTACGGAGTAGATCAGATGAATGAAGTAGTGTTTGGAACAAAAGACGACAAGCAACTTATGTACCTTCCAGAGAAGTGCATAGGCTGTGGAACTTGCGTCATGGCATGTCCTAAAGGAATCATTACTATCGGTTCCGTGGGGGCTGTTGCCAGAGGCCTTATTGATAAGGACTATTTGGAAAACGATCCCTCAGGTTGTATCATGTGTGGCATATGTGCCAAGACCTGTCCCACAGGCGCATTGGAGATGAGGCAAGGTGGAAAGTCAATCAATGACAACACCTACGTAAGCTTCTCACTGAAACCAACAACTGTGAATGACAGTTGTGTACACTGTGGATTATGCGAACAGATATGTCCTCAGGGATGCATAGAAGTAAGGCAGTGGTT
>MVQW01000142.1 GCA_002067265.1 Methanomethylovorans sp. PtaU1.Bin073
GTAGAGGCAAACAACAGGCTGATTGCGGCAATAGTACCCTTTGTGCTTGCCGGATCTTCCATGAGGGTTTATGAAGATGCAGGAATTATACAATATCCTTTTAATCTGCTCCTGATAACTCCTATAATCTATTTTGTTGTTTTTTTTATTACACTGGGATGTCTCATTGCAGCTAAAGTGATCAGCAAAAAGTGGTCTGAAAAAAACATGGAAACTATTTTCGGATCCATGGGAGCTCTCTGGTTTATTTTCAATCTATCGCTACTTCTTAGCGTACAGAAGATAGCTCTTCCTATGGTACTGCTATATATTCTTGGCCTGGGGACATTGGTAACCCTTTCTGTTTACGTTGTAGCTAAAAAAGTGGGCTTCGAAGTACTTACGGACAAGTTGAACTTATCCATACTTTATGCTCATATGCTGGATGCTTCTTCCACTTTCATAGGAGTGGATACGCTAGGATACTATGAAAAGCATGTATTGCCGTCTTATCTTATTGATCTGACAGGAACGGCATTTGTAATGTACCCCTTGAAGCTAGCCATATTTATCCCTGTGCTATACATAATAGATACTAATTTCAATGAAGACGCTGAGTCGCGCAACCTTCGGACATTTGTAAAGCTAGTGATCCTTGTGCTTGGTCTCTCTCCTGCATGCAGGAATACTATACGCATGGTTTTCGGGGTATGATGAAGATGTATGATGTAGGCAATAAGGAACAAGCGCTTCAATATCTAAAGGATCTACGTAAAGAGATTGGAATTGTATCCCTATTATTCTTATTATCGGCCGCCATAGGGTATGTGGTTGCTATTATGCACCCTGAGGTGGTTATGCAATCCTTGGAAGAACTGGAAGGTCTTGTGGATTTATTAAAAAACCTTTCTCCCCTAGAGATTATGTTCTTGATATTCCTTAATAATTCCATTAAGAGTTTGTTCGTATTGGTACTTGGTGTTTTTTTTGGTGTAGTGCCACTACTTTTCATTGCATATAATGGATATTTCTTGGGAATTTTCAGTCATAAGATACTGATGGAACAAAGTCTTCTTTATTTAGCGGGCGGTCTTCTTCCACATGGTATTATTGAGATACCTATGGTAGTGATCTCGGCTGCTGTAGGCATAAGATTGGGACTTAAAGTAATTGCTGCATTTAAAGGAGAATCAGTATCCTTAAAGGAAGAAATGCTCACAGGTATCAAATTCTTCTTTTATTGGATCATGCCACTGCTTTTCATAGCTGCTGTTGTTGAAACTTTTATCACTTCAGTTATTATAGGCGCGTTGAGCCAACTGTAAGAAAATTATTATGAAGAACTAGACAAAGCCTATATATTTCATTGATATGTGTGAAGACAAGAGAGGGTATAAGATGATAGACAGAAAAGAAATCGTAGATATCGTTCAAGATTATAATCCTGACAAGATAAAGATAGGAGCAATTGCTTCTCATTCTGCATTAGACGTATTTGATGGTGCAGTAGAAGAGGATTTCCGTACTTTCGCTATATGTCAGCAGGGAAGAGAGAAAACGTACTCCCACTATTTTAAAGCTCAAAGGGATGCGTATGGAAAGGTAAAGCGTGGCATTGTCGATGAATCTGTGATGCTTAAGAAGTTCAATGAGGTATTGCTTCCTAAAAATCAGCAGATGCTGCGTGACAACAACATTCTTTTTATTCCAAACAGGTCATTTACTTCATACTGCGGAATAGATGAGGTAGAGAACGACTTTGCTGTACCCATAGTAGGTAGCAGGAATATGCTTAGAAGCGAGGAAAGAGGTATTGACCGTGATTATTACTGGCTTCTTGAGAAGGCAGGTCTCCCCTTCCCTGAAAGGATCAATGATCCTCAGGATATAGAAGAGCTTTCAATTGTGAAACTTCCTCATGCTGTCAAGAAACTGGAAAGGGGATTTTTCACTGCTGCAACTTATGCAGAGTACCTGAAGAAATCTGAAGCCTTGCTTAAACAAGGCGTGATCACCAGAGAAGCTTTGGATAATGCAAGGATCGAGAGATACATTATCGGGCCGGTGTTCAACTTCGATATGTTCTACTCTCCTATAGAGGAGGAAATGAGCAAGCTTGAGATCCTTGGAATAGACTGGCGCTTTGAGACCAGCCTCGATGGTCATGTCCGTCTGCCCGCACCTCAGCAGATCACTCTTGCAGAACACCAGCTGACCCCTGAATACACTGTATGCGGGCACAACTCCTCCACATTGCGTGAATCACTGCTAGAAGATGTGTTCATGCTGGCCGAGAAGTATATTGATGCAGCCAGTAAGCACTATGATCCAGGGGTCATAGGACCTTTCTGTCTCCAAACCTGTATCGATAAGGATCTCAACTTCTACATATATGATGTTGCACCCAGAGTTGGCGGTGGCACTAATGTGCACATGTCAGTGGGTCACCCATACGGGAATACCATATGGAGGAAGAACATGAGTACTGGAAGGCGTATAGCTTTTGAGATCAGAAGAGCTATTGAAATGGGAGAATTAGGTCGCATTGTGACCTAACTTCCTTCATTAGATTTTGAGAAATTGCTTCAATACTTTGCTATATGTTTCCATAATTTATTATGCATTTATTGTGAGTTTAGTTTGTATTATATGTAGATACGTAGATTTAATAAGTAGATATTACTAAAACGTTGAAATCATTTAAATACCAGAAACCAAATGATAACAACGGTCTGGAGCAAAATATCACCCGGTCATTTGACCGATTGCACGTATTGCTACGCACTTTTATTATTATTTGCCCATTGGAGGGAAATCAGGAATTGAGTCAACCTTGTGTTAATATCGGCATGGTAGGTCATGTCGACCATGGAAAAACCACTTTAGTAAGCGCACTATCAGGCGTGTGGACTGATACTCATAGTGAAGAGATGAAGCGCGGAATATCTATTAGATTGGGGTATGCAGATACCACTATCCGAAAATGCCCTAACTGCCCCGAGCCACAATGTTATACTGTACAAGATACTTGTCCGGGATGTGGCGAGCCTTCAGAAGAAGTACGTACTATTTCTTTTGTTGATGCTCCGGGTCACGAGACATTGATGGCAACAATGCTTTCCGGAGCAGCTATTATGGATGGTGCCATACTTGTGATAGCTGCAAATGAAGAATGTCCACAGCCGCAGACAAAGGAACATTTGATGGCTTTGAACATCATCGGTATAAATAACCTTCTGATTGTCCAGAATAAGATCGATCTTGTATCCAAGGAAGAGGTAATAGATCATTACAAGCAGATAAAGAGGTTTGTGAAAGGTACTGTAGCTGAAAACGCTCCTATCATCCCGGTATCTGCCCAGCAGAATATCAACATAGATGCTCTTCTTCAGGCTATGGAGGAGTACATCCCAACTCCGGAACATAAGATGGACAAGCCTGCACAAATGCTCATTGCACGTTCATTTGATATAAACAAGCCCGGAACCCCTATAGATAAAATAAAGGGTGGTGTGATTGGTGGAACCCTCACAGAAGGTGTTCTGTCAACTGGCGATGAACTTGAGATAAGACCAGGATACAAGCTGGAAAGTGAAGGAACTACTAGATGGGTTCCAATCCTCACCAAGACATCTATGGTCTTCGCAGGAAAAGACCCTGTGGATAAAGCAACTCCGGGAGGACTGCTTGCTGTAGGTACTACATTGGATCCTGCTATTACTAAGAGTGATTCTCTTGTAGGTCAGGTAGCCGGAAAACCCGGGACATTGCCCCCTACACGTGATGTATTTACTCTTGAGCTTAATCTTCTTGAAAGGGTAGTAGGTGTGATTGATGAAGCAGAAATAGGTTCTATCAGGACAAGTGAACCTCTGATGCTTAACGTAGGTACTGCCACTACCGTAGGTGTGGTCACCAGCGCAAGAAAGAACGTTGCTGAAGTCAAGCTCAAAAGACCGGTATGTGCAAGTGCAGGGTCAATGGTGGCTATCAGCAGAAGGATCGGTTCAAGATGGCGCCTGATAGGTGCAGGAGTCATAAAATCTTGAAGGTGATAATCGACACGAACGCTCTGATGGTACCTGTACAATTCAATGTAGATATATTCAGTGAACTGCAAAGGTTGGGTTTTGATCATTTCATAGTCCCTCAGGCTGTGTCGAATGAGCTTGATCGGCTCATTATGCACGCTAAGGGCCAGGACAGAATAGCTGCAAAGGTAGGAAAGTCTCTGGCACAGAGGTGTGAACTTATCTCTCTGGAAGGGCATGCTGATGATATCATCGTGTCCCTTGCACAGGATACAGGGGCTGCTGTTTTGACAAATGATATTGGATTAAAGAAACGGCTGTTTGAATTGGGCATCAGGGTAATATCCCTCAGGCAAAAGACTCGTCTGGAAATACTGTGATGAATAATAGTAAAAATTATAACATATAAATAAGTTTATAGCACAATAACTGGGCTTTTGGAGATAATCGCATGTACAAGAAAATGAAACTTTCTGATACCATCCGGGTAGCTCCTGATCTTTTGGGCGGGGATGTTCAGGTCAATGTCAAAAATGCACTGAGGGAAAAGCTTGAAGGCAGGCTTGATAAACAGCTTGGTGCGATAGTTGCTGTCACTGGAATTGAATCAGTAGGCGAGGGCCACATCCTGGTGGGCGATGGTGCAGTTTACTATGATGTTGATTTTTATGCTATAGTATTCTCACCCATGATACAGGAAGTAGTTGAAGGAGAGGTTGTTGAAACTGTTGATTTCGGGGCTTTTGTGAGTATAGGTGCCATGGATGGCCTTTTACATGTCAGCCAGATCACAGATGATTTCATGTCATATGATGGGAAAAATGGCAGGCTCATGAGCAAAACCGGTCCACGTTCCCTTGGAGAAGGTGACAAGGTAAGGGCCAGGATAGTTGCGCTCAGTATTAATGAAAGAGAACCCAGAGAGAGTAAGATCGGTCTTACTATGAGGCAGAGTGCCTTGGGCAAACTGGAGTGGCTTGAAGAAGAGAGAATGAAATCCAACGTTCAGGAAGAGGGTTGAACATGGCAGATCAGGTTTGTAGGGAATGCCACAGGATAGTTACAGGTCAGACATGCCTAATATGCAGTTCCAGCAACCTTAGCAGTGATTGGAGCGGTATGGTCATTATTGTAGATCCTGAAAATTCCGAAATAGCCCAGAAAATGGAGATAAAAGTAGCCGATAGATATGCACTGAAGGTGCGTTAATTGGTAAAAACAATTCACCTCCCGGAAGAACTGCGTCCTTTGTTAAGGAAAACCTTTGGTGTCCTTTACACAGGTGTAGGGGATGACACCATTCAGAAGCTTTCCAAAGACTTGGGGAGCCCCACAAAACTTATATCGGTGGGTGATGTTACTACATTCCACTTGCTCAATTCAAATATTATTCCGGACATCCTTATCGTTGATGACCGGACAAAACGCGGGCCTGCGTCAGCCAGCGTAGTAGTAGGCACAAAACATACAGGGTTCTGTGAAATATTCGTGGATAATCCTCCCGGGGTCATAACCGAGGATTTGATCGATGTGGTCCATGACGCAATAAAATCAGAGGACCATGTGCGAATATTCGTGCGCGGCGAAGAGGACCTTGCGGCATTGCCTGCAATTCTACTGGCACCCGAAGGTTCGGTTGTACTATATGGGCAACCGGATGAAGGTGTTGTGTTTGTCAGTATCACAAAATCCAAAAAGGAAGAGATCCTTGACCTGCTTGATAAAATAATTAGCGGGCAGGAAGACAGGAGCAATTTAATAGATATTCGGAGGAAATTCAATGGATGTTAAGATCATTGAGGATAAAAATAATGTACTTCTTAAAAGGCGTGAGCTTAAGTTCGAGGTAACCTTTGAAGGGCCCACCCCCACAAGAATGGATGTAAAGAATAAGATGGCTGCATTACTGAACGTACCACTGGAACTTGTGGTCGTCCAGAGAATGAAGAATGATTTCGGAAGACAGCTGGTCAATGGATACGCAAAGATCTATGAGGATGTTGCCCGCATGAAGCAGGTAGAAGAAGACCACATCCTTGAGAGAAACAAACTGCCAGAGGCACCAGCAGAAGAACAGGCAGAAGCAGCGGAAGAATAAGTAGGTGTAATAATGGCAGTAAAAGATTACTATAAGGTCAGCGGCGACAAACTCGAAAGGACACACCAGGCCTGCCCCAGATGCGGAGA
>MVQW01000143.1 GCA_002067265.1 Methanomethylovorans sp. PtaU1.Bin073
CCCAAGCTGCCTGTGAGAAGGATTGCCACAAGACCTGTGACTCTGCAGGAACTTATAGCTGAATTGAAGAAAGCTGAAAGAGTAGAGCATAGGAAAAAGGAAAAGAAACTGCTCCGTAAACTGGAAGAAAGAGTTGCTGTTACTACTGATGAGGTTTTGGGCATAGCCCATGAAGAGGATATTCTAGGGCGTGTTGCAAGGCTAAATCAAGTGCTCAATTCTATTTTTGAAGAGCATGAGTCTGTTGTATTCTCAGAATTGATCGGTGAAGAAAGGTCAGAGAATATAATGACCTATGTTTCCCTGCTTTTCCTAGCTACTGAGAAGAAAATATGGCTTCAGCAGGATGAATTGTTCGGGGAGCTGTTCATATATCCCTCAAACATTTCTGATGATGGTCCTAGTGAGGTTATGACAGGGAATGAACGAGAAGGAAACTATTGAAGCAGCACTTTTTGCTGCCGGTGGGGCACTGGATGCCCAAACTCTGGGAAAGATAATAGGCAAACCTGCAAACAAAGCTGTTGCTGTAGTTGAAACCCTCATGAAAGAATACTCAGAGAGAGAGTCTGGTATTGAGATAATAGATCTGGGACAGCGTTATGTTATGCAGGTAAAACCCATTTTCACAGATCTTGTAAGGCCAGTGGCCCCTAAAGAACTGAGCGCGCCTATGCTTCGCACCCTTGCAATGATAGCGTATCATCAGCCTGTTGTGCAATCTGATCTTGTGGACATGAGAGGCAATACTGTTTATGACCACATAAGAGAACTCACAGATCGTGGCCTTATCATGTCCGTGCCTTACGGCAGGACGAAAAAACTACAGACTACTCCACTTTTCGCTGACTATTTCGGACTGAGTTCCAATGAGCCTGAAGCTATAAGGCAGAAGATAATTGAGCTTTCCCGCCAGCAGAGTGGTGATAAGGGACTGAATAAATGGCTTGGATGCAAGGTTGTAGCATTCACTCCTATGTACCAATCCCTGGCAATATTATGTGGCATAGAAGATTATAAAGTGATCAATGCCTATGACCCTACAGAAGAAGAAATAGAGGAACTTGCAGATGTTTCCAAACTGATAATATCCAGAGGCTATCTGGAAAAGGTCAGCAGATACTATGACGGGGAGATCATAGAGGTTGGTTCCACTACTTTTGATGATCTTATTGAAGCGGTGAAAGCACTGGAAAACGTAGGAAATTCCCAGAAAGTAGAACTTACCCTGTCGAATCTGAGGGAACTCAAGGAAAGATATGTTTCGAAAGCTCTTCTGATAGACAGGAAAGTCAAACCGGCAACTGACATGATAGCCAGGATTGTGAATGACCTAAGACTTGGAGTGTCTGCAGAAGGCGTAGTGATTGCTCCCGATTATGGGCTGTCGAGCAATGATGTGCAAGTGAACGAAGGTGCAGATATACTAGTTCCAACTCACAAAAGTGTAGAATCCGATCTGATAGAACGGGTTTGCAGAAAGTATGACGCTATAATAGATGGCTTAAAAGCACGGGATATTGCTGAAGGTAAAATACAAGATGACAATACATGATTCAGCATATCAACTGATACATTAGTATTATTTTTTACACCCGGTGAGTTTAAATACCTATATAAATATCAAGCTATAAGTTTATATATGGATTTACGGATATAAAGCGTGTTTTAAATACTGAGGATTTTCAATGACCGAATACAATATTAAGATCGAGAATGTGGTTGCCTCTACAAAACTTGCTGATGAATTTGATCTAACAAAGATCGAGGCTGAATTCGAAGGTGCTGAATATAACAAACAGAAATTCCCTGGCCTGGTATACCGGGTTTCTGAACCCAAGGCTGCATTCCTGGTCTTTACTTCCGGAAAGGTTGTTTGTACCGGAGCAAAGAACGTGGCCGATGTCCATACAGTAATAAGCAACATGGCAAAGAAGCTCAATGAAATAGGTATTAAGACCATAAAAGAACCAGAGATTACCGTACAGAACATTGTAGCATCTGCAGATCTTCACGCTGTGCTCAACCTTAACGCAATTGCTATAGGTCTTGGTCTTGAGAACATAGAATATGAACCTGAGCAGTTCCCTGGACTAGTATATCGTATCGATGAACCAAAAGTAGTTGTTCTTATTTTTAGTTCAGGAAAGCTTGTCGTAACAGGCGGTAAATCACCTCAGAACTGTGAAGAAGGCGTTGAAGTAGTAAAACAGCAGCTTGACAGTATGGGACTTCTCTAAAGGTTAGCATCTTGCCGGAAAAAGACGTCTGTATACTAATTCCCACACTTAACGAAGGAGCTACCATAGCTCAGCTCATAAGGGATTTCAGGTCTGAAGGGTTCAACAACATATTGGTCATAGATGGAAATAGTACCGATAAGACCAGAGAACTTTCGAAGGCTGAAGGAGCCCGGGTGATAGTGCAAAGGGGAAAAGGCAAAGGACAGGCCGTCCAGGAAGCCTTTGAAAAACTCGATAATGAGTATCTTGTAATGCTTGATGGGGATGGTACTTATCTAGCATCGGATGTGCATGCAATGCTGGCTCCCTTATTCGAAGAGAGAGCAGAGCATGTGATAGGTAACAGGCTGGTAAACTTCGAAAAAGGTGCATTTCCAGGTCTTAACCTGATAGGTAACAAACTCATCAATTACCTGTTCAGTATGGCATATAGGCAACATCTCACAGACATATTGACAGGATATCGAGCTTTCACCAGAGATGTTTACAAATCCTTTGATCTGAAAGAAATGGGATTTGAAGTAGAGTCAGAAATGACAATACAGAGCATTAAACTTGATCATGTGATAGAGGTAGTGCCAATATCTTATCTTTGCCGTAAGTCCGATGCAGCAACCAAGCTTAATCCTCTTAAAGATGGGTTCAGAATAGGCAAAACTATCTACCGTTTAGCCAGGTTCCATAATCCTATGTTCTATTTTGGACTGATCGGTGCTATTTTTATTCTTTCAGGACTTATTACAGGAACTTACGTAGTTGATCAGTGGCTCAAAGGTATTACACGTATACCTATGACAGTTCTTACCGCTTTGCTCATCATGTCCGGTTTTCAGATGTTCGTCTTGGGAATGTTAAGCGATCTTATGGTTTCAATGCATATGGAAACCATGCGCTTTCTGAGACGACAAAATAGATCAGGTAAACAATAATTTCTGCCTAACAGGTGTGCCCTGTCCACACTATCATTTTTACTTGATAATATATCAAATCAACTTGATTTACTTTTATACAAATTAAACTTAATCTGTCTATTGATGATATGACTCTATTTTCATAACGAAAATAGGCCTACAGATATCATAAAAACATGTGTATTATTTTCCATGGGTATCCACTTTAAAGAAAGTAAAGTTAACTTGAGTCTAACAAAAGTTAATTTTTTAAAAAGTCTTATATAAGACCTGTACTTTGTAGGATATAGCAATCATTGAGGAATCGATCATGACAATAGTTACAGATGCAAAGAATGGTAAGATCACAGAAGAGATGAAGAT
>MVQW01000144.1 GCA_002067265.1 Methanomethylovorans sp. PtaU1.Bin073
GATAGAGGTCTGCTTTGCAGCTTCCTTACCGTATTTCTCCACTGCTTCTTCCTGCTGTTTTAACCTGCGTTCCAGCAGGTCAACTTTTTCTTTCTTTACTGCAACTACCTGTTCAGTAATGGAGGCAGCTTCTCTTTTTCCGAAATATTCATCAAGAGCCTTGTTAAATGATGGATAACGTTCTTTTGCCAATCCACGGTAAACTTCCAGTTCAAAAGGAACAACATCTATTGACTGGGAGGCATCCCCCTCGCCTTTCTTGATGACACATGGATCCAATTTCCCTGTCTGCAGTGGAGAGAACATTTCCTTCATAGCCCGAAGAAGCAGATTTATTTCTTCCAGACCTACTTCTGCAACAGGAAGGTTCTTTTTGACCCCTGCCCTGGAGCATACTTCCTCAGAAAGAAGACCACCCAGATTGAATCGTGTGGCTATGGTGCGTACCACGTCTGAATCCGAGGACCTGAAAACTGCAAGCATCTGTTCTTCGCTTGCGTCAAGAGGACTTATCTGTGCCTCCGGATAAGTGTAGATTTCACCGCTTCTCACCCTGCGGCCTTTGAATGTTGCAGGATTCATAGGCAGAATGATGCGCCTTTCATTGTCAATGAGGACAATGTTGCCTCTGGCAAAAAGCTCAGCTACTAAGACGGTTTCCACACCGCCCCTGACAAAACCTATTTCGATTATCCTGTCAAAATCATACTGTTTAATGGAAACTATCCTACTGCTCATTATATGTTTTCTTAGCAGCATAGGAAATGACTGCGGTATCTTGGGACTTGGAGAAGCATATTGGCTTAAATGGGCACGTTTTCCTGCCTGAATAATGAAATCCACTCTACCCTTGCCGAAAACGAAGAGGTTGAAACGTATCTCATCTTCCAGTGGCTGATATATTTTCCCAACCTTAGAATCAATAAGAGAGAGCTCACCTGAGCTAAGTTCTGCCACAAGAGCTGCAACATCTGCACTTGTCATTTCCTCTTTCATAAAGCGACTATAAGGCAGGTGTTGACTATAAGGTTTATGACAAGAAAGTAATATTAATGGTAATTTAATCATTGAAACAAAGAAATAGCGGCAAAACAATACAAATGAGAAAATGAATGAAAAAACACGAAATTTTCTTGTGAACAGATTCCAGGTCTACTACTCACAGGCTGATATACACCTTCCTCCTGAACATATATCTCGTGAATGGGGATTTATTCCTTTTAGCGATAGCTCTGAAACCTTTATGAAACGACACATTGCCTTCGGCTCTGAAGGAGAGATAAAGGACTATCTAAAAGGGATAGCTCCAGCACATGCATATTACTCTGTTGCATATTATGAGTATCCCAGTGCGCCGAAGATGAAAGAGAAGAATTGGCAGAAGGCAGACCTGATATTTGATATTGACTCTGACCACCTTCCAGGGAAGATCACTTCCTATGCTGATATGCTGGAAAAGGGAAAAAAAGAAACATTTAAGCTCATGGAATTCTTGCTTGATGATTTTGGATTTGCTGAGAAGGATGTCCATATCGTATTCTCAGGAGGCAGAGGATACCATTGCCATATAACCGATCCTTCTGTCCTCCATCTTGAAAGCCCTGAAAGGCGTGAAATAGTTGATTACGTGAGTGCGAAAGGAATAGACCTTGAAAGGATACTTGATACAAAAGAAGTAAGTGGAGATGCAGGAAGAGAGATTGCACAAATGATGGTATTTCCCTCGGAAGCAGAAGGTGGCTGGAAAGGAAGAATAAACAGGTATTTTATTTCTTTCATGAAAGAGATAGTTGCCAGGGATGATGCTGAGGAAATCTTGAGAGGATTCAAAGGAGTCGGGGAGAAAACGGCTCGACAGATCATCGAAGTTTTTAGAGATGAGGCACAAGTGGAAGTATTGAAGAAAGGTAACATTGATGTTCTGTCCGCAGTTAATAAAAAAATAATTAATGCATTGATAGAGGAAGGGATTAAGAAAATGTCAGCAGTTGTGGACGAACCTGTTACAGCTGACATCAAGCGTTTGATACGGCTTCCCGGATCATTGCATGGTGGTTCGGGAATGAAGGTCATGTCCTTAACTATTGATGAGCTGGAAAAGTTCGAACCTTTAAGAGATGCAGTGGTTTTCGGTGAAAGGTTAGTAAAGTTAAAAGTAATCAAGCCTTTTGCAGTGCAGATGAAAGAAAAGGATATTGAAGTGGAACCGGGAGAACAGGAACTACCTGAGTATGCAGCTGTACACCTTATGTGCAGAGGCGTGGCAGAATATGGACACGACAGAATTCCTCGTATTTAAGTTGAAAACAATTTTACACACTACTCATATTGATGCTAATTACTTTTTTTAGCTTACTAATAGCAACTTTGATAGATTTTAGAATATAGCTACAAAAGAATATATCTCATAAGTCTGCAATAATTATAACTATTAACCTTTTGTTTGAAACTTATATCATTGATGTCACAATCTATCGAATGCGATTTTAGCATTCATAAGTTATAAACCATGAGTAATTAACTATAACTGGGAGAAATGGTGTACTAGGAATTAAACTGTCTCTAATTTAACACCACATTGAAGGATATTTTGAATTTTTAATAGGGAGTTGCAAACAAGTTAAGAAAATACGAAGCATAATTAGATGGATATAGTACATGGGGAGATGAGACTAATGTCTATTGAGAAATATGGGGTTCTTAAGGGCAAGGTAATCGGAGCAAAGCGTGAAGAGAATTTGTCGACAC
>MVQW01000145.1 GCA_002067265.1 Methanomethylovorans sp. PtaU1.Bin073
CTCCAATGCTTTTTTTATCAAAGCACCTGCACTTCTTTCATCCGGATTCAGATATCGTAGTTTATCTCCATTGAAACGTATAAGTTTTGGAGAGTTCGGCTCACCCAGAAGTAACAGGTGTGCCTGTACGTCCCTTCTCAGGTCATGAGACAAAAAGAATACCGAATTGATACATCTGCAAAGAATATCCATCCTTCCTGCAGAGCCAGGCATATCATTGAGCGAAAAACCACCTGTAGTTACAGCTTTATGTCCAATTATAATAAAATCCTGCATGTTCTCATCCATTTAAAAGATAAACTTTCAAGGTATTAATGGATTCTAGATCAAAAGCCAGTACCATTAATATCAGCCATTAAGATCAATATCACTGTTAGCGGAATATAACTCTGCGATCATAACTGTTTTACGGGCTACGTCTTCAGCACTTTTTCCAAATAGCCTTATCATAGGCTCTTTACCAACTCCACCGACATCATATATGATATCAGGTACTTTTTTCAAAGCAGTTGAACAGGAGTTCTCAATTGCAAACGTCACGCCCCAATCCATAGTACTGACGTGATCTGGCTCATCAGCTCTATCAAAAGAAGAAATGGAAAGTCCCATATCTCTGCAGATGCGTAGTACTTTTTCCGAGTACCTTAGATTAATAGCAGCCCTAATAGAAGGATCAAAACGCATAGCTGCAAGAACCATTCTTGCCACATGGTTGCTGCCTCCGAATTCCACATTACCTGCAATATGAGGCATATTTCTTACACGCACTATCCTTCCACTGACACCAGCTACATCTGCAACTACACAGGCTTCAGGAACTCCCATGGCAATATTGCAACCTACTTCTGCAATGAGTTTTCCGAATTCACCACATGAGACCAGAATATTGGTAGCTGAAATAGTATTTTGAAGAGTTTCATACCTATGGGCATTTTTAAGGGTCGAACCAATCTGGTTCACAGGACCCACGCCATGACCTACTTTAACACTGCTGGCAATGGCCATTTCTACAAAGGATTTGGCAAGCATGGCAGCTTCGACGATAGAATGCCCTTTTGATAAAAATGCGGTAATTGAAGCAGCATAAGTGCATCCTGAACCGTGGGTGCCCCCTTCCAAAAACTTTCCGGGTATTACAGTGAATTTATCTGAAGCAGATTCATATACAACATCGGATGCATCCAGATGACCACCTGTGACAATTACAACACCTACACCTGATTCGGCCATTATTTTTGCAGCTTTTTTTGCATCGTCCACGCTTTTAATATCAATTCCTGAAAGCGTACGAGCTTCATAGATGTTGGGGGTTATGACCTTACTTAAGGGAAGCAACTTCTCTTTAAGTACTCTTATTGCATCTTTACGTAAAAGATCGCCACCAGCTTCTGCTGCCATCACAGGATCTACCACAAGAGATAGACCATTGGATCTTGCCTCTTTTGACACGATTTCAATGATCTCAGCAGAGGAGAGCATACCTGTTTTTGCCCATTTGACACTCATATCAGAACATACCGCATTGATCTGTTCACTGATTACATGAGGAGGCAGATCGTAGATACTGAGTACACACTTTGTGTTTTGTGCTGTGACAGAAGTTATAGCACATGTGCCATGTACTCCCAAAGTTGCAAAGGTTTTGATATCTGCTTCAATCCCTGCACCGCCGCCGGAGTCAGAACCTGCAATAGTTAGCACCACGGGAGTAATAGACATTATGTTCACCATTTGATATATCTTTATGAGAAACTGAAGAGAAAGAATATAGCAGGAGATATAGACAATATCCTAAATACATTATGGTCAACAGCCAGCTTTGCCCTGTAAATCAGATCAACAATATAATACGTTATGTTCGATAGTTTTATATCTGACTATACACAATGGAGACCAGTATAATGCTATCATTCCGTTGATACATATCATTTAGGAATACTTTGATTTATTAAGATGAGGCGGCTTTAAATGGGAAACAGACCTCTTGATATACTGAACAATGCTTTGAACACACCTGTTATTGTGAGACTGAAAGGCGCCCGCGAGTTCAGAGGAAATTTGCAGGGCTACGACGTACATATGAACCTTGTTCTTGAGGAAGCTGAGGAGCTAAGAGAGGGCGAGACCAGAAAACTTGGTACTGTAATAATAAGGGGTGACAACGTAGTATACGTATCCCCGTAACATATTTATCCTATGATACTGTCTGAGGTTCACTCGATATACGGCAAACTTGCAGATAGTACTTATCACGATAATCAAATTGAGAGACGAAAAAGTTCAACAAGGTGAAGATAAATGTCAAAAGGTACTCCCTCAATGGGAAAAAGACAAAAGCGCACACATGTTACATGCAGGCGCTGCGGTAGCGTATCACTTAATATCCATACAAAGCAGTGTACTGCATGTGGTTTTGGCAGGACACCACGCATGAGAAGTTACAAATGGGAACGTAAGTGCAAATTCTAAAAATAATATTATTTTCTCTTTTGGGGTATAGATGAAAGAGGAATGTGGTGTTGTGGGCGTTGTGATGCAGGACCATGCATCTACAGACAACCCCACCGCTCTTCAAATATACTATGCCCTTTATGCCTTGCAACACAGGGGGCAAGAGTCCACTGGAATTACAGTACATGATGGGTTGCACATTAAATCCATTAAAGGTATGGGACTTGTACCTGAAGTATATGTAAAAAAAGACTTAGTGGAACTGAAGGGCAATGTAGGCGTAGGTCACGTCAGATATTCTACAACCGGGGACTCAAAAATAGAAAACTGCCAGCCCCTTATAGTTAATTATAAGAGCGGAACTATAGCAATAGCTCATAATGGAAACCTGGCAAACTACAGTTCCTTGCGGGATGAACTAGAATTAGAAGGCCGAATATTCATCACAAGTTCCGATACTGAAGTAATTGCACATCTTCTTGTAAAAGAACTGTTGCGCCATGACCCGATTCAGTCAATTTCCAATGTAATAAAAAGGCTTATAGGATCATATTCTCTTGCTATCCTTATTGATGATCAGTTGTATGCAATCCGCGATCCACTTGGTTTTAAGCCATTATGCATAGGGAAGCTTGATAAAGGATATATTGTTGCCTCAGAAAGCGTTGCAGTAGATACCCTCAATGGAAAGCTAATCAGAGAAGTAGAACCAGGGGAACTAATAGTTTTCAAAAATGATAACTTTGAGAGCCATCAACTGGTTAAGGAAAAGTATCATGCACATTGTGTGTTTGAATACGTTTACTTTGCACGACCGGATTCCATAATCAATGGAAAGCTGGTATATAATGTTCGGGAGAAGATAGGTCAAGAACTTGCACGCGAACATCCTGCTAAAGCAGATATTGTTTCACCTGTGCCAGACTCGGGAATTACTTCTGCAATAGGATATTCATACGAGGCAAATATAAAGTATAGCGAAGGACTTATGAAAAACCGATATATCGGCAGGACATTTATCCTTCCAGGACAGGCAATGCGAGAAACTGCTGTACGTCTCAAGATGAATACCATTTCAGAGAATATAAAGGGCAAAAAGATAGTTCTTATAGATGACAGCATAGTACGTGGAACTACTTCCAGGCGTATTATTGATATGATGAAGAATGCAGGTGCAAAAGAGATACATGCACGCATTGGCAGCCCACCAATAGTTGCCCCTTGTTATTTTGGAATAGATATGGGTACGAGAAGTGAGCTGATAGCAGCCCATAAAACAATAGCAGGTGTTGAAGCTGTAATCAATGCAGATTCATTGGGATACTTAAGTGTAGAAGGATTAGTCCATGCAATAGGCATCGAGAAGGAGAACCTATGCCTAGCATGTCTGACAAGTGAATATCCGTTGGACATTCCAGGAGAAAACTGCCCTCGTAAGCAACTGAAACTCGACGAGTTCTCCTAACCTTTTTTAACGAAGGCGTTTATTTTTATGGTTTCTATTGCTGAAGTAGCCAACATCGAGAATATATATAAGATGATAGTGCCAATCAAATAAATAGTGCTTTTCAAGTAATTATAACTTGCAAGATATAAAAAGTTTGAAAAATGGGGCCGGGATCGAGAATCGAACTCGAATCGTAGCCTCCACAGGGCCACAGGATAACCGCTACCCCACCCCGGCTCGAAGTAGGTGTCACGCGCTCTTAGCACGAGCACCCTATACATGTATCTCTCTTACATAAACTTTTCCTTTCTCAAGTCCTGAGAAAAGGATAAGAATATCCACTTCGAGGCCAAAGTTTCATACATATTTTCAATGTTTCAGGAGACCCTGAGCAATACTAGCAACCTTTTTACCAGATAGCATCATACCCCCGAAAATTGGACCCATCCTGGGAGATCCTGAAACCGCAGTAGCCGCCATACCTGCTGCTAAAAGACCAGGATAAACTTCACCCGTAGCATCCACGACCATGCGCTCGCCAACATCGGCCCACATTGGTTTTTCTCCAACCAGAGGCCTTCCCTTGAATTTTGATCCCGGCACTTTGCGCTGCACGGTGTTGCATACTATAGAATCATGACCTGTACCATCAACCACAAGCTTTGCACGAACAGCAAGCGGATCCACAGCCAATCTTCCCATTGACACAGGAGCCCAATTTATGACAAGACCACATACCCGGTCATCCTCACGGATCATGACATCTTCTACCTCCACAAGATTGAATATCTGAGCACCCGCATCAATAGCCCCTGAGATCAATTTCCCCACAGCTTCGATGGAATTTGCAGTATAATATCCTTCCTTATATTCCTTATAATGGATACCGAAATCTTCCAGGATGCTCCTCGCTTCTTCCTGCACCACGATCCGTGGAAACATCATGCCTCCACCCCACATACCTCCCCCAATAGATAATTTCTTCTCAAATATCACCGTTTTTATTCCATTCTGAGCAAGATATCTGGCAGCCACCAGATTTGCCGGACCCCCTCCTACCAGTGCTACATCCACATCAGTGTATTCCAAAAATACCTTGAAATATTCCTCAACTATTGCCCTTGTGATAGTTACTTCATCGAGTTGAATAAATATGCCCCCTATAAGAGTTTAGACTCTGATAGGAAGTATTTGCCTTAAACCTGTTGTTGAAATGCATTTCAGGCTTTTTTCAACATGATCCAGAATCTGCTACCCTTACCATCAGGATTATTCTCGACACCCACGTCCCCTTTATGCAATTCAGCTATTCTTTTAACAATAGCAAGACCAAGACCCGTACCCTTTACACCTTTCTTTGTAACTCTCTTGAACCTGTCAAAAACATAAGGTTTATCAGCATCTGCAATACCTTCACCCTGATCGCTGACTGCTACTTTCCACATACCAGAATCATCAAATATGTCAATGAATATGGAGGTGTTATCAGAACTGTACTTCACTGCATTGGTAAGAAAATTAGCGAATACCTCTTCAACGATGGGATTGACAGAGGAATTATGAGCGCCAGAGAAACGCATAACAACTTTCATTTTCTTAGATTCAAACATAGGCCGCAAGCTTTCAGTTATATTGCACAGGAGGTCACCCAGATCCATAACGGAAAATTCAAGTTCTTCCTGAGACTCAAGTTTAGCGAATTTAGCTGCAGTATCAATCATATCAATGAGTTTGTCATCACTTTTCTGTATCCTTTCAAGCATTGTCTTTTTGCGCTCATTGTTTTCAATTTCGAGCAGTAGTTCTGTATATCCTTTAATAGCTCCTGCCGGATTTAATAGGTCATGACGTAATATGTCCGTAAATAGCTCTTTCATTTCATTTGATCGCTGCAATTTATCCGCATATTGCTTAAGGTGATCTTCTGAGAGTTTGCGCTCAGTAATATCCATAGCTGTTCCTGTTAGTCTGGAGACTTTGCCTTCCCCATCAAACTCTGTAGCCTTCCCTCTAACAAGAAGCCATTTAGTATCATTATTTCTGGTACTGATCCGGAATTCTTCCTCAAAGAATGGTGATTGCTGCTTGATACTTCTGAAAACAGAAATTACTTCATCCCTCTCCTGCTCATGGATCATTTTTACAATCGCTTTGAAATTAGGAGGAAGGTTAGCAGCTTGATAACCTAGCATTTCAGCCCAGCGTGAATTAAAAACAAGCTCATCAGTAGCTACATCCCAGTCCCACATACCCAGATCAGCACCATTCAGAGCAAGTTCCACTCTATCCCTGATCTTTTGTAACAGCATTTCCCTTTCTTTGCGCTCAACAATGTTCCTGGCAACTGCAAGAACATATTCACTTTCATCATGTGCTATAAAAGTAACATTTATTTCTACAGGAATCTTTGTTCCATCTTTTGCCTTAAAACTTGAATCGACATCAAGGTAACTGCTTCCACATGTTTCAAAGAAAGCTCCACTCCAGAAGTTACCCACTATATCCATTAGAGATTCAGATTCCATGGACATAAACTCAGCTTTTGAATACCCTGTGTGAGCACAAAGAGTCTCATTAACATCGATCACCTTGGAAGTGTTTCGATCTATAACGATAATGTAATCATTTGATCTGTTAATAAGATTCTTAAATAATGAAATTTCATCTAGGAATTTTTTCTGCACTATTGCCAATCTCAATATCTCTGACAAAAAGATGAGATCATAAGGTTCTTTCTCTAATGAAACGATCTTTTGAGAATCCTCAATGAATATAAAACCAAAAACATCACTCTTATCAAGAAATGGTATCACAACAAATGAGTTATTTACCTGTGTTTGCAACAATTTTATATCGGGAGTTTCTTCCTTAACAGACTCTATATCATGAATATAAACAGATTTTTTGTTTTTAATGTTGCTAAATATCCATGGAAACATCTTCATATTGGAATTGTGGAATACGTCTTTTCCCCCATCTGCTCCGCTTTTTGTCCAGAATAATTTTCTTTTAACTACCTTAGGGGTGCCTTGAACTTCATAGATTGAGCACCTTGTACAATCAGTTAGTTCACCAATTAGGCGCAATATATCAAAAATGCCCTCATCAGTCCCAGAGAGAGGCGAGAGAAGAGAAGTAATCTCTGGAAGCTTATATCTGGAACTAGAAGAAGAAATATCTGCATCAAGAGAAACTGGAGACTCAGAAATAGCAGAATCTACAATTTTGGACCTATTAAAGGAATGATTGACTGAAATATAGATTACAAAAACACAAACGCAGAATATTAAGATCAATTGGATTTTAAGTGTTGTATTGATATTTATCCCTGAATAGGGTAGCATTGCAGATAACATAAACACTAAAACCATCATATAAAATTCCTTTGACCATGTAGCCATTAGTTTTCAGAGCTCCTTGAGACAAGAATCGACGAAAATTCCAGACACATAATATATTAATAAGAAATATATTATTTTTGCTCCTTTAAACAGAGATATTAAAATAAAAAAGACAGATCAAAATAAGGGTAAGTTTAATATCTCTAAGTATCTTTATGTGCAACTAGAAACCGAATAGAGTTGAGAGCATAGTTAGATCAGTGCAGCGCACAAGCTATAAAAACAATAGAGAAGATGGATTCGAACCGGTAGAATCAACTGCAGAGCTTCTAGTCTTGGAACCAATAGGATACCCTTTAAGCAGTATATTGGACGATTATCCGGAAATAGAGGATGCCAGAGTTTTTGAGTTTTATGCGAGAGAACAATGGAATGGATATATTGCACGCAAAGGGGAATACCTATTCGACAAGAGGATGTATCCTGATTTTGCGTACAAAATCAAAGAAGTAGAGCCTCCGGAATCAGTAATAGGTATGGAAACTTCAATCATTGTCCACGAAGACAATGCTACCACGCCTTCAGTAGAATTCCACAGTAACGTTAGTTTTGAAGATATTATCGGACAAAATAATGCCAAACAGAAGTGCAAATTGATCGAGAAGTATCTGGAACAACCGGAAAAATTCGGCAAGTGGGCACCACGCAATGTGTTATTCTTCGGCCCTTCCGGCACTGGCAAAACAATGCTTGCAAAAGCTCTTGCCAATAAGGCAAATGTACCCATAATTCCCGTAAAAGCTACACAAATGATAGGGGAATATGTTGGAGAGGGCTCAAGACAGATACATCAGCTATATGACAGAGCTGAAGATATGGCTCCTTGCATAATATTTATAGATGAACTGGATGCTATTGCCTTGGATAGGCGCCACCAGGAACTGCGAGGAGATGTTGTAGAGATAGTGAACGCATTACTTACTGAGATGGATGGGATAGTAGAGAGAGATGGCATCTGCACCATTGGAGCTACTAATCGTACTAACGCTCTTGATCCTGCAGTAAGAAGCAGATTTGAAGAAGAAATAGAGTTTGTATTACCTGATGAGGCAGAGAGGATCAAGATACTTGAAACAAACATATCCACATTCCCATTACCAGTAACAGGATTGGATGTAAAGAAAATCGCTGCAATGACAAAAGGATTCTCCGGAAGAGATCTTGTAGAGAAGGTTCTGAAAACTGCTTTACATCAGGCGATAATAGAAGACTCGGAAGAAGTAACAGGAAAGCATTTTGAGGAATCTGTTGGAAAATTGCTCCAAAAGAATGGTAATACAATGGACAGCCGGATGTATTCCTGAGAGATACCACTTTTTTATTAAACTCTAATTTGAGTGATCATATGGAAGATATCAGCGAATCAGACAGATTTGAATGTAAGATAATAAATGTAATAAACAAAGGTGACTGGTATGGTGTCACCGTAGAGGAGATTGAATCCGGAGGTAGAGTATATTTTGGGAGGACAAAACCGGAATTGTTCAACTACCAACCAGGAGACATCTTGTATATTGGAGTGAAAGCTCTAATCGTACCCCTAGAAGACAGGACAATGGAAGTTGCCCTTTACGACAAGAATGATAATAGGCTTGATTGGACAATAATCTAACCTTACCACTATTTTTTTAGAGGAACATCCACCTCCGTTAGATCCTCTGCTACAATAACATTTTCAAATACCCCTTGAGCTTCTCTTAACAGAGGAGAAACATCATCTGTGTACCTAGAGCTAATATGAGTCAGTACCAAAAGATCAACTCCTGCTTCTTTTGCAAGAGTGGCTGCTTCAAATGCTGTAGAGTGCTTTGATTCTTTTGCCCATTCCTCCTGATCACTGGCAAGTGTACTGTCATGTATCAGGACATCTGCACCCATACTTACCTTAAGAATAGAATCACATGGCCTGGTATCACCAGTGTAAACAATTTTTCTACCTGGCCTCATTCGCCCAACAACATCTTCAGAACGTATAATTCTTCCGTTGACCTCAACATCAATGCCACTGTGAAGACTTGAAAATAACGGACCTGGAGGCACTCCCAGAGCAATGGCCATTTCGCGATTAAATCTGCCCCTAAGAGAGTCTTCCAGCAGTACATAACCAAGGCTTGGAACACTGTGATCCGTTTCAATTGCCTGGATACAATAACCATCTCTAACAACAACATCTCCGGGAACTAACTCTATGGCTTCCAGTTCGAAGCGAAGTTTATAATAACCAAGTTCAGAGAAGATTTTAACGAATTCCTTCACCCTTTGTGGACCGTATATGCGCAATGGTTCTGCTCTTCCTAAAAAAGACATTGTTTGTATAAGTCCCGGAATACCAAGCATGTGATCTGCATGGAAATGAGTTATGAAAATGGAAGTAAGAGCTTTCATTCCAGTTTTAGCACGCATCATCTGCTGTTGAGTACCCTCTCCGCAATCAAAAAGTAAAAGCTCACCTTCCCTGTTGATCATTATTGCAGATGGATTTCGATTACGTGTTGGCAGAGAACCACCGGTGCCAAGAAATAATATGCGTAGCATAAAGGGAAATAGTAGAGGAAATATTTATTGATTGCCTACTAAAGCTTGGATAAAGGAGAAAAAAGGATATTTGAACACCTAGCACATTTTTTTCTTTACATGCCGCCAGCT
This sequence comes from Methanomethylovorans sp. PtaU1.Bin073, assembly GCA_002067265.1. The sequence goes on from MVQW01000145.1 coordinate 9,946, forward strand.
GAAAATAGACATGACATTTAAGTACCACTCGAAAACTTCTTATACAATCCTTCAAGTAAAGGTAAGTCCATAACTAATTAAGTTGAAAAACTCACTTTAACAGAGATCATCCGACTTATATACGTATTCAAGAGGACATATTATGAAATGGCAAGGCAGATCAAGAAGAAAGTACACAGGTGCGAAAATAAAGGCTAACCGCTCAAAGAGAAAATTCGAACTCGGACGTGAACCGGCTGACACACGTCTTGATGATGTAAAGATAAAACTGGTTTCCACAATGGGTGGCAACAGCAAAATCAGACTCCTCCAGTGCGATGTAGCCAACGTGACCGATGCAAGTGGTAAAACCCAGAAAACAACAATTGAAACTGTGGTTGGAAACGAGGCTAATGAGCACTACGTCAGACGTAACATCCTGACAAAAGGTTCAGTTATTCGTACCCCCATAGGTAATGCCAGAATCACCAGCCGTCCTGGACAGGATGGTGTGGTCAACGCAGTGCTGCTCAGCTGAGCACACTCCTTTTTTACATTCACTTTTTTCTAATTTCATGGGGTTGCTTATGAGATGGATATTGAAACAAGGCATATATTAGAATGTCTGGAACAAGATGCCAGGGTCACTCATGAAGAGATTGCAACCCTGACAGGAATCCCAGTAGAAGAAGTCAGTAAAAGGATCAAGGAATTAGAGAATTCCGGAGTTATCCGTAAATACAGAACTATTATTGACTGGGACCTTGCAGGCGATGAGCATGTATATGCAATCATCGAACTGAAAGTAACATTAGAGCGCAATCGAGGATATCAGGCCATAGCTGAGCGATTATACAAATTCCCTGAAGTACGCTCAGTAAGATTATTATCCGGCCAATATGATCTTTCACTGACAGTAATGGGAAAGACAATGAAAGAAGTTGCATTCTTCGTTGCAGAGAAGATCTCAACGATAGAACAGGTACAGCACACTACTACTCACTTTGTACTAAAAACATACAA
>MVQW01000146.1 GCA_002067265.1 Methanomethylovorans sp. PtaU1.Bin073
CCGACAGCACCGTGGGGTTCAATAAGGATACTATACTTCTCCAGAATTTCCCTCATAGTGGACTTTGTTTCTTCATCGGTCACTGAACTGGAATAAATATCATTTCTTAGCTTTTCCATGTCCGGAATCTTGTTTATATTGCCCTGCTCATCCATTTGCCCACCATAAATAGCAATAAGCCTTGCAAGGTTACTTGGATGACCTACATTCATAGCGTTTGAGAGACAATTAAGAGATGGCACTATCTTCTGATATTCACCACTGCTTAAGAATGAAGGCACTTCATCGTTCTCGTTTACAGAAGCTATTATCTTCTTTACAGGAAGACCCATGGTCTTTGCCAGTACACAACCCATCATATTCCCAAAGTTGCCTGATGGTATTGAGAATATGATCTCTTCGGGATATTTGCAAAGCCTTGTATATGCATAAATATAATACAAAGACTGGGGGATGAGACGGCCAATGTTAATAGAATTTGCTGAAGACAGATTAAGGCTTTTAAGTTCTTCATCTGAAAAAGCCTTCTTTACCATAGCCTGACAATCGTCGAATTTACCATCTATGGCTATTGCAGTAATGTTCTTCTGGAGAGTGGTCATCTGCTTCCTCTGACGGTCTGAAACCTCCTTCTCTGGGAAAAGTACGATGACCTTTACATTATCGAGTCCATAGAATGCATGAGCAACTGCACTTCCGGTATCTCCTGAAGTAGCTGTAAGTATGGTTATTTGCTTGTTCTCTTTTTTGAGATAATATTGCATGAGCCTTGCCATCAGGCGGGCTGCAAAGTCCTTAAAGGAAGCAGTAGGACCACGGTCAAGACGCATAATGTAAGTGTTGTCGTTTAACTTTTCCAGTGGTACATCATAGTTGTAAGCATCGAATGTTATTGCTTTAAGAGAAGGCTCATCTATTTCCCCTTCCAGAACCTTACTCAATACATGAAATGCAACCTCTGGGTATGTTTTGTTTTTCAGGGACACAAGATCTGCCTCTGACAAAGGAGGAAGCGATCTCGGAAGGTATAGGCCTTTGTCCGGGGCCTGCCCTGCGATAAGAGCAGTTTCAAAAGACACCTCAGGTGCCTGGAGATTAGTGCTGTAGAGTTTCATGCTGATCAGTGATTGATTTTATTAGTGGTATAAGGGCTGTCTGAATATTCAGTACTTATGATTTACTTTTGGGTTAAGAATGTTGCTATTATTGCAACATATTGCGATGGAGACTATGGCAATTACCAAATCACTCCCTTTTATGAATTTGTTATTTTTGCAAAATGGTATATAAAAATACTTTAGTATGAAAAGGTAAATATATTTTTTTAGTAATATCACTCTTGTATTGCATAGACATAGGAATGGAATTAAAGTGATTACAAAAAAAATAATTTTCATCATACTTTTAAACATGCTTCTGTTTTGTGCAGCTGCGGGGATTGTTGCAGATACAGATAATTTTGAAAAACAAAGATATAGCGTATCAGATATAACAGATCCGGATGCAACAGATACTCAGCCTAATTTCATCGTTGTCCAGTACGACCTATCTGAGAACAAAATAGAAAGGACTTCTCAGGAACGATCTGATCTAATGCTAAAAACAGGGACGATTCAAACAACAGATTCCGTGAATATAGCTGATGATTTTATGAGAGTATTGACAGAATCTCCCGAACAGTACAAATATTATATAGTCCAGTTCAATGATACTGTCCAAGAGACATGGAAACAGGATATCTGTGAATCTGGTGGACAGTTATTTGACTATGTCCCATACAATGCATTTATCGTAAGAATGAATGAATCCACTGCATTCATAGTTTCAAATCTGGATCAGGTAAGATGGATAGGCGAATACCTGCCAGAATATAAAATTGATCCATCTCTCCAAATAGAAATGGAAGAAAACATCTCTGTGGAACTTATGGTCTCCTTATTTGAGTCTTCAGAGAAAGATAGTGTTAAAGAAAAAGTTATAGAAGAAATAATATCAATGGGAGGAACGATACTTGATGAATCAAATGATGACAGGATACATATCAATATCGAAAGTTCAAACATATTAGCTCTTTCTAATATTAAAGATGTAAAGTGGATAGAAGAATACGAATCATTCGTTGTATTCAACGATATATCCAGAGGGATCATAAATGCTACTTACGTCACCGAAAACTACAACCTCACAGGACTGGGACAGATCATAGCAATTGCGGATACTGGTCTTGATACGGGTGTCAATGACGCCTCGATGAATCCTGATTTTTATGGACGAATAATATCAATTCAGGATGTAGTAGCAGATGGAGCGGAAGATCTGCAAGGCCATGGAACACATGTTGCGGGTTCTGCCCTTGGGAATGGATCATGGTCCAACGGACAATACAAGGGTGTTGCACCTGAATCACAATTAGTCTTCCAGGCTATTGCTGATACAGATGGAAACCTGTATGTGCCTGGAAACAATGTAAGCTCTTTATTTGAGCCTGCCTATGAACTCGGAGCACGTATCCACTCTAATAGCTGGGGTGGTACTGGCGATGGAAGATACAATGTCTATTCCAAAGATGTAGACCAGTTCATGTGGACACATCC
>MVQW01000147.1 GCA_002067265.1 Methanomethylovorans sp. PtaU1.Bin073
GGGAGATGATGTGTGATGACTGGAAATTTAACAGCACACATCTCCTGTGTATACGAAAATCAAATACAATAAAAGATTGGTAATTATAATTGATGATAAATTCATCATCAGTAATTGCTGTCAAAAGTCTTTTTAGACTCGAAAATTATATGTACTGCCACTTTGCCTTACTATGAAATGCTTTTAAATTGTTTCGTTTTAGCAGGAAACATTGTCTTGATGGATTCATCGAATAAATAATTAAAAGATCTCAAAGGGATAATTATGGAAATCAACGGAGTCGAAATAGAGGACACTTATGCAGAAGCTTTTCCTATCAAGATCGGTAGGGTATTGATAACAGCAGCTACAAAACGCTGGGCAGAGGTAGCAGCTACAGAAGCAACTGGATTTGGTACTTCAGTTATCATGTGTCCTGCAGAAGCAGGCATTGAAAGATTTGCAACCTGTGAAGAGACGCCGGATGGCAGACCAGGCGTGTACATCCAGATATGCACATTCGGATACGAGGCATTGGAACACCAGCTCCTTGAGCGTATCGGACAGTGTATACTCACAGCTCCGACAACTTCTGTATTCAATGGTCTTCCAAATGCAGAAAAGCAGTTCAATATCGGCGCAAAAGAGAGATTCTTTGGTGATGGCCTCGAATCTGTAAAACAGCTTGGAGATCACAAAATGCACAGCATACCCCTTATGGGAGGAGATTTCCTTATCGAAGAGAATATCGGAGCAATAGCCGGTATTGCAGGCGGTAATTTCTTCATCTTCGGTGACAGCCAGATGACAGCACTCACAGCTGCAGAAGTTGCTGTTGACGCCATAAAGGAGCTTGAAGGCACGATCACACCTTTCCCGGGCGGTATTGTTGCAAGCGGTTCCAAGTCTGGGTCTAACAAGTATGCCAAATTCATGAAGGCTACAGCTAATGAGAGATACTGTCCTACTGTAAGAGACAAAGTACCTGACACTCAGATACCAGCAGATGTAAAAGCTGTGTATGAGATAGTCATCAATGGTGTCAATGAAGAAGTTATTAAAAAGGCAATGGCTGTTGGTATCAAGGCTGCAGTAACAGTTCCTGGTGTTAAAAAGATATCTGCCGGTAACTATGGTGGCAAACTTGGAAAATACCAGCTCAAGCTTCACGATCTCTTCTGAGATAGAAGCTTAAATCTTCTTTTTTTCTTCTTTTTGTTACATTTTTTATTAGAAAAAATCAGAGACCTAGCACTGCTAAGCCTGCATGTAAAGAAGTTTCAAGATAATCTACTGGATTGATGTTCAGGAACTGAAATATGACATAAGCTCCTACTAAACTGCCTGCCATAGCACCAAGGTTAGACATGGCAGTTACAAAAAGGACCCTGAAAAAATTATTTTTCATCATGTCTTTCATTGATTCTGCATTCATGAGACTTTTCAGGTCTTTTGTTGTAGGATTGCGGTATTTTGCTTCTCTGAGACCTGCATACCATCCCGCAGCTACAGCCGGATTAAGAGTGGTCATCCAGGCAACCATAAAAGATGTTAATACCGAATAAGGATGGCCTCTTGCTAATGCGGTACCCAGAGCACTTAAGCCTCCGGTAATAAGAAACCACCATATGAATACCATGCCAAGGGTCTTGAATGATACACCTGAAATCAGCAACAATCCAAAGGCTGCCAGCGGAATTGCTAACATTATGATGCCAAAGGCTTTTAAAAAATTAAATCTTTTTTTAGGGATATCTTCAACTGACTGCGGACGTGGAAGAGTTTCCGGATGTAACAGATAGTTCTGGATGCCTGCTCTGTGACCTGCGCCAACTACAGCAATGATCTTTTTTCCACCACCAGATGCCAGCCTTATAAGATTAGAAGCCATGTAGGCATCTCTTTCATCTATGAGGACCTTGACAGCATTTGGAGAAGTATCGCGGAATTCATCCACTAGCATCGTGACTATGTCTTGATTGGTAATAGTTTCCATATCAATGTCCTTAGTTCCACCAATGCCTAAAACAGCAGCCACCAGACCTGCAATCATTTTCAGTTTTTCAATGAAGCCCATTTTGCTCCAGAATCTTTGTAGAGTTACCTGCACATTCCTATCGATAAGAGCTATCCGTGCCCCATGTGCTTCAGCAGCATCTATGGCCTTGATCATCTCGGCACCTGGCTGTACACCCATCTCATCAGCGAACTTTTTTTGCACATGAGCAAGAAGCATGTGTACCATATACTGAGCGATCTTACCTTCTTTGAGTATATCCTTGATAGGAATTTCAGTATCAACTGTTTTTCCTTTAAGGCTATCATACCGGGGCTTGCATAGTTCTACAGCAACAATGTCCGGTTTTTCTTTTTCTATAGCTGCATTGACCTCAGCAACGCTTTTTTCAGATACATGGGCCGTACCTATTATAATGATCCTTGAAGGCTCTACCTGCAAGCTGTGATCAGCTGAAGGAGAGAACAGATCATAACAGCTATGCTGGTTCTCTGTGGAACATGTATCAGTTATCACGGTGTTTGAGCTAGCAGAAGAGTCAGAATTATAAACAGATGTATCCGCAGAAGAAGTAATGCTGCTGATATTACTACTGTCTGGAGCAGAAGCAGTTTTATCTTCTTCATGAAATGAGTTTTTCACAATATATACCTCACGAACAGTTTACTGAAACAGGAATTATTATTATTAAACTTTTTAGCTAATTATATTATATTCAACTTATTATAACTGCTCATTGGAAAGCATCATTGCTCTCATAAGATCTGTCCTAGAAAGAATGCCTGCTACAGAGCCATTAGAATCTACAACTAACAATCTTCCTATATTATTTGACATCATCAATTTGAAGGCCTCTGAAGCTTTAGCGTTCACGGGTAATGAAACCACGTCTGTGGTCATTATATCTCTTACCTGCAAGACTACTCTATCAAGAGGAGGGACTTTATGCACGTCAGATAAAGTCACAATCCCTTTTAAAGAATTGCCTTCAATGACAGGATAACCCATGTGCCTGTTCTCAAACATAAAACTTAAGAGAGCATCAATTGTCATATCTGGAGGCACTGATGTAACATCTGGACTCATAACATCAGAAACTGTATATTTCTCAAGGGTTACTGTAACTGTAGTAGACTTGTCTTCTTCTGAGGCTCCAATGTAAACAAAGAACGCTATTAGTATAAGCCACGCATTATAAAATAGACCGATTATTCCCATGAAAAAGGCAAAAAGTTTTCCTATAGAAGCAGCATAGTGAGTGGCCTGTACATAGTTCATCCTTTTAGCATACCATGCTCTGAGAAGACGGCCTCCATCCATAGGAAAAGCCGGTAAAAGATTGAAAAGACCAAGTACTATGTTTATCGAACCTAGAATATTAAACATCATGTAAATAGGCGTAGCTGCATAAGAAAATATCATAGATGCAGCCAGGAAATTAGATAAGTAAATAGTGGTACCTAAAATGAGACTTACAAAAGGACCGGCAAAAGCCATCTTGAGCTCTTGTGAAGGGTTTCTGGGAATCTCTTCCATGGAGGACACACCACCAATAAGCATCAGTGTTATGTCTTTTATTTCCACACCATATCTTT
>MVQW01000148.1 GCA_002067265.1 Methanomethylovorans sp. PtaU1.Bin073
AAGAGAGATACAACCACTAACCAAAATGAGTACAACGACAAGCAAATACAATCCTATTTTCTTCATAATATAATCAGGTTAAAATATTAATTTTGATTGATATTAACTTTTCGAAATTGCTGAAGATTACGAGTTTCATAGGACAGGCATGATTATCCTTTTTCCATTGTGCTCTAGAATATCTACATGTATCCCATATGCCTCTCTTATTTTTTCAGGAGTCATGACCTTCTCAGGAGCTCCTGAAACAACTATATTATTGACAGGATATGCCAGAAATCTCTCATATTCTGGAGAAATATCGAAGTCATGGCCCTCACAATCTAGTTTTCGAAGCAAAACAATCTCATCAGAAAACAGCATTGCATGATTGGGTTCATGTAATGTCATCAGAACGGTGATGTTTCTGTTTTTAGAAAGGTTAGTGATTGTCTTTAGAACATGGATCTGGTTTTTAAGGTCAAGAAAAGAAGTTGGTTCATCAAGCAATAGAAAATCCGGTTCTTGAACCAGTGCCTTTGCAATCATCACCATTTGTCTTTCTCCCCCACTTATCTGAGTGTAAGACTTATGTGCAAAATGGCCGATGCCTAAAAATTTTAGAATCGTATGAGCTTTTTCAATATCCTTTTTCCCGGGAGTTGAAAACGTAGAAATATAAGGCATGCGGCCTGTAAGCACTACGTCCAATACTGAAAAAGGAAACGAAGATTTGTGAAGCTGGGGTACATAACTCAAAGTCTTTGCCATTTCAATGTTTGAGATATTTTCTGTGTTTCTATTATCGATATAAACAGTCCCCTTATATTGTCTGAGAAAACCATTAATTACCTTAAGAAGCGTTGTTTTCCCACAGCCATTCGGACCCACAAGTGTAACCACTGATCCCTTTTTTATTGAAAGGTTGATATTATTCAATACAAGTTCTTTATCGTAACTTAAACTTATATTTTGTATTGTAATACCGTCTATCGCTAAAGAAGTGTTTTCAGTCATTCCCAACCTCCTGCTTTTGTGCTTCTTAGAAGATATAGGAAAAAAGGTGCTCCCAAAAGAGTAGTAATGATTCCTACAGGTATCTCAAAACTAAATGCAGCTCTTGCAACATCATCTACTAGAACCAAGAAAGCCCCACCAAATGTAATTGATAAAGGAATAAGTTTCTTATGGTCAGGTCCGAAGATCATCCTCAGGATATGTGGCACTATAAGCCCAACAAGCCCAATGATACCTGCAACAGCCACGGCAGCAGATGCTGCAAGTGAGGATGCCAGTATAAATATGAACTTATATCGTTCAATGTCCATTCCCACGGATTTCGCCTCCTCTTCACCAAGGGCCAGAACATTTAGTTTCCACCTCAGGAGAAAAATTACAAGACATCCGACTGCCACAAGAGGAAATGAATTATAGAACTTGGACCAGCAGGAAGTGTGCAGGCAACCCATATTCCAGTAGACGATGCTCTGAAGAGATTTCTCATCAACCATAAATTGAATAATAGCAAGTAATGCTCCGAAAATAGATGATGTGATCACTCCTGCAAGCACAAGAGCTATAGTTGATGTCTGTCTGCCGGTACGTGCTGTTGCGTATGAAAAACTAAGAGCTATAAGACTAAATAAAAATGCACCTGCTTGCACAGGTATCTGTGGAATAACAGCAATACATAGCGCTGCACCAAAGGCTGCTCCTGAAGAAAGCCCAAGTATATAGGGGCTTACCAGAGGATTTCTAAAAACACCTTGGAATGTAGCTCCAGCAGTTGAAAGTGCCATTCCAGTTATCATTGCGAGAAGAATTCTTGGAAACCTTACATTAAAAATAACAACATCATAAATATGTGGATAACTATACTCAAATGGTGTAAATTTTGAGAGAATTACCTTTATTATTTCCAGAGGATCGATATGATATGTCCCAAGGAAGGTAGAGAATATAAAAACGGGCAAAGGAAGAACTAAGAATAATAGAAAAAGTAGGTTTTTCCATTCTAAAAAAAAAGGGATTTTCAGCCTTAAAGCTGAATATCCCGTTTTATCTTTCTTTTCTGGTAATTTCATCTTATATCTGTTCCTTATGCAGCTTCAAAACCAGGATAGTGGACACCATATATGTTAACATAATACTGGTCTGTTTCTTCTGCAAGGTCAATGTCTGCAAACTTATCTGGGTTTAGATCCTTTGCAATATGCATCATTGCAAGCGGCAATCTTGGGGAATGGAAATCATATACAAAAGGATCAGAGATCTCGTACACTCTTCCATTTTTCACCGCATCGATCTCACTCCAGGTACTAAAGTCGATTCCATCTACTGTGTTTCCTGATATAATGTCTGAAGGATCAAGATCCTCATTGTACCACATGTATATGACCTGAGGATTCAGATCAAGAAGTGTCTCGACGTTCAAAACCGGATGTTCCAAACTCTTTGAACTGTTACCCCACTTACTAACAACGTTCACACCGCCTGCTCTTCCTATGAGGTCGTTTGCAGTACTAATCTCACCTGCTGTACCATAGACATCACTCCACATCCAGTATACAGTTGGCTTTTCTTCTGCTGAAAGCGTGTTAGTGATAGTGGTAACCTTTTCCATCTCTTTGTCCATGATATCCAGAACTTTTTCACCTTCTTCTTCCTTTCCAATGAGCTTACTGAAAGTTCTCATTTGCTTCTGGAGGTCATCAAGACTATCAATGTAAACTCCGTATACAGGAACATTGAGTGATTCTTCGATTGACTTAATGTCTTCACTTTCCCAGTCAGATGCCCAGAGCAATACGAGCTGTGGATCTACAGTGGCTATAGTTTCGGTGCCTGGCTGTGCAGTTCCTTCAGAAAGACGCTTTGAATCGTAATTTGGATCAATGGCTCTGAAGAAAGGTGCCTTTGTATCTTCCTGCCAGATAGCTCCTATTCCAACAATATCATTGGCTCCTCCAACAGCATACATGGAGTTCATAGCATTCTCAACAAGGAATACGTTCCTCTCACATGGATAAGGTACAGTGACCGTTCTGCCGATATCATCAGTAACTGTT
>MVQW01000149.1 GCA_002067265.1 Methanomethylovorans sp. PtaU1.Bin073
CACACCACAACAAACAACTTACTATACCGGAAAAAATACAACTTTCGAAGCTCTGGCAACAGATGAAAATAACAACTCTCTTAATGTACCTTTTACATGGGAAAGCAGCAATTCTACTGTCGCAAGTATCAATAGTTCCACAGGGTATTTCAGTGCTCTTGCGCAAGGTATCACCAACATAACAGTGAACGCAGGAACTATGTCTTCCACAGTCTCTATAAATGTGCTTAACCCAGGAAATTCGACAACCACTAATGAATCATCCCAAGTGATAACTAACGAAGAAGAGGAGATAGAAGAAGAGACCACATCATCCAGTTCTTCCAGAAGCAGCAGCGGAGGTGGTGGTAGCGGAGGAGGAGGAACCAGCGGTGAGAACATTGCAAATGTACTGGTAAAGGACTCAAAGACAGTGTTCATCAGCATGGATAAAGACATTAGATACGAATTCACTGAAGAAGATAACAATATTGGGTATATAGAATTCACACCTCTGAAGAACTCCGGTAAAATAACAGCAGTTGTAGAGGTATTGAAGACAAGATCATCTTTTGCCAAAAGCAATGTACCTGGAACAGTTTACCAGAATGTGAACATCTGGGTGGGAAAAACTGGTTTTGCGACAGAGAGCAATATTGCTGATCCTATTATCGGATTTAAAGTATCAAAAGAATGGATGGCAAATAAAAACATTGGCAAAGAAAATATCAGGCTTTACAGGTATAATGCTGATACTTGGAATGAGCTGAAAACAACGAACACAGATGAAGATAACCAATACGTGTACTTTGAATCACAAACACCCGGTTTCTCGCCTTTTGCTATTAGTACAGCACAGCAGACAACAACCGAGATCCTGAGCGAAGTATCAGATACAGAAAATAACACATCAGATAATGTAATTAAACCTCTGGATCAAAGTCTCATTTCATCGACCAATTATACCGGGATTGATCAAACCGAGGATCAGAATAACTCGTTGGGAGATAGAAATGGGCTTCTTACTAAGTTCATAATGCTTTCCATAATATTGGTCATATCTGGAATAGTGTATTGGCATTACAATAAAAGAAGGTGAATAGAAAGAATACGCTGCATATAATTGCATATAATATGCAGTATGTAGTGGCTTTTACAGCCACTGTTATTAACTTATGCAACATAGCAAATGTATATTAATTTAACTTGTCAACATTAACATCTAAATCAAAACTACGGCAATCCTTTGGAAAAGAGTCTTCGATTATTGACAAATATTTTCCTGATAGAAAAAAGGCGATAAAGAATGGCATATCATAGGTTCCATTATTACTCAATGCTGAAAAGATATAGCAGAATAATCGAAGTGCTTCGAAAATATGGATTTGGTTATATTGTTGACCAAATCGGCTTGAGTAATTATAGAGATATACGTGCCTGGTTCGGAAGAAAATCAAGAGTCGAAAAAATCCATGTTTCAGAGCCTGCCAGAATACGTATGGTACTCGAAGAACTGGGAACCACTTACATAAAGCTAGGCCAGCTTTTGAGCATGAGACAAGACCTCATACCTAAAGAATATGCCACAGAGCTATCTAAACTCCAGGATGAAGTCCCACCTTTTGAATATGATGATGTAAAGAGAATTATAGAAGAAGAGTTTGGGAGTTCCATAGAAGATCTATTTGATTCTTTTGAAACAAAACCCCTTGCTGCTGCATCTATAGGACAAGTTCACCGTGCAAAGTTAAAAAATGGCTATGATGTTGTTGTAAAAGTTCAACGTCCGGGTATTAAAGAGGTAATAGAATCAGACCTCGAGATAATGTACAGCATAGCAGGATTTTCAGAAGAGCATATTCCGGAATTGAGGCTATATAGACCTCTTGAGATCGTTGATGAGCTGTCCCGGAGCATTCATGCAGAAATGGATTACACCCAGGAAGGCAGGAATACAGATCATTTTGCAACCAATTTCCGAAACAACACCGAGATATTTATCCCAAAGATATATTGGTCTCATACCAGCAGCCGAGTTCTCACTCTGGAATATATTGAAGGAGTCAAAAGCAGCTGCTTAGACATTTTAGACGAGAGGGGATTTGATAGAAGCAAAATATCCCTTACAATTGGCGATGCATTTATGAAACAAGTCTTTGAGGATGGGTTCTTTCATGCAGACCTGCATCCTGGGAATATGTTAATAAAAGACGATGGGAATATCGCGTTAATTGACTTTGGGTTGGTAGGGCACCTATCTACCGATACAAGGAATATGCTTATTGATGAGCTTATAGCTATAACTAAAGGAGATATAGACTTTTTTGTCGAAACCTTACAGGATATGGGGTATTTAGTAGATAATGCAGATATTAGGTCCCTCAAGACAGATGTTGAATATTTCCGCACTAAATATTATGGCAGACCTCTTAAAGACCTTGATACTAAGGTAATTATAGAAGAGTTAACAGGTCTTCTCAGAAAACACCAAGTTCAAATACCCTCCAACCTGGCTTTACTAGGAAGAGCTCTATTAACGGTAGAAGGATTTGGAAGGATGATGGACCCAAACTTCAACATAAGTGAACTTGGAGAATCCTATGGAAGAAAGATACTAAAGCAACGTTTAAGCCCACATAACCTTGCACAGAAGACTTACAGCCACATTTTGGACTGGTCGCGTGTCTTCAAAAAAGCACCCACCAAAATATCCCATATACTAGATGTTGCGGAAAAAGGGTATATTAAACTGGAGATAGAACCTAAAAGTGCAAAAAGGATTTCTTCAGATATAAATGCTGCAAGCAATCGCCTCTCCTTAAGCCTGATTATATCTGCCGTAATAGTTGGTTCATCGATGATCGTTCAGACAAATATGAAACCTCATTTATGGGGCGTACCACTTCTTGGAATATTCGGTTTCCTTATGGCTGCGCTCTTTGGCTTATGGCTGATAATATACATAGTCAGGACCGGAGAGATATGATCCCTTTCTTATTTATGAATGGAATGAAACCATTCAAATGGTATATATATCACATGTAATCTATTTGCTGTATCTGATCTTATTTTGGTGATGGGCATAATCGAACTTATCAAGGCATTGGTTCTTGGATTCACAATAGGTATATCTGCTGCACTAATACCTGGACCCATGATGTTTGCAACCATTGGAATCTCACTGAAGAAAGGTTGGAAATCAGGCCTTTATGTATTCAGTGGTCATGCTCTGGTGGAACTTGGCATATTTATGCTTATCTTGTTGGGAGCTGTATCCATTATCGGCGAGAAGATGATCTCATACATAGCCATAGTAGGCGGCGTGGTGATGTTCCTGTTCGGATTGGTTATAATCAAAAGCGCAAAAGAGGCAGCCAGAACAGATCTTATTTCTTCGGCCACTAAATTAGACCTGACTTCAGGGCCGGTATCTGCCGGAATACTAACTTCTATATTGAACCCAACTTTGATAATATGGTGGTTAACAGCCGGTAGTGCCCTCATCCTTCAGGAATATATGACAGGCATTATGGCTGTAAGTGCCTTTATAGCCGGTCACTGGATAGCAGATGCCGGATTTTTAGTTGCAGTGTCCTCATCATTTTCTAAAGGTAAGGAACTGATATCTACCCGTACCCATGAAAGAGTACTCTATATCTGCGGAGGATTCCTGGCAGTCTTTGGTCTCTGGTTCCTGCTGAACTACAATGACTTTTCTTCGATGATATGATAGCTTTATCGTAAATAGATCATAATCTTTAGGTGAATTTACATTCAAGTGACCACATTTTTGACAAGAAGTGGTAATTAACTCGTATTTTTAAAATACCTAGGTGCAAATAGTAACATATTTAAGCTACAATGTACTTTACTGTACATTTAAGTATTGATGAATACATTTGAGGAGGAAAACAGCACTTGATGTTGATAAGCAATAAAATTTTGAATATTAGATATAAGACGAAAAAAGAGGAAGCAAGGAGTGCATTTTAATGCCTCTTCCTTACCTTGTCCTGATCATTTCAGTCGTAGTTATGCTGGGAACTACATTCTTTTTCATATTGAGGAGAGATAATGATTAATCAGATCCTTCTAGTGATATATGTAATAGTAATCATTTTGTTTTCCCTGAAACTCAAGCAGGGAACCTTTTCAGGATTTGTAGTATCAGATCGCCAAGTGATGTACCCTGCTGTTATAGGTATAGCTTACATGGCTGCCTATTTTAGTGCAGCTTCATTTTTGGGAGGTGGTGGATTTGGACTCGTTGCCGGCCTTCCCTGGGTTATCTGGGCAGTTTTCTTCCATGTAGCATTTGCCTGCCTTGCATTCCTTATAGCTCCAAAGATCTGGACCATGGCTCAGCAATATGATGCTAAGACCGTACCTCAACTGCTGGAGCGCCGCTATAATTCCCAAGGGGGAAAGGTACTGCTTGCCGGGATTATGCTGGTGATGTACACAGTATATCTGGTTGCTATCTTCAAAGGTTGTGGAAATCTATTCCAGGGACTGTTGGGAATAACATATGTTCAGGGTCTTATACTAGCAGTTGTCATCGTTGCGCTCTATTATGCAATTGGTGGATTGCCTGCAATTCTATGGATAAGTTTCTTACAGGGACTTATAATGATTGTAGGTGCTATACTACTGTATAGCGGACTTATATCCAGCGGCCAAGGAATGGCGATATGGAATAATATCCCTGATGCAGTATTGAATATGAGTGGAAACGTGGTCCCCTGGCAAAAGAGCTTTGGGAATGCATTCGCTATCAGTCTCGGACTCTTAGCACTGCCAGATTTGTTAATAATGCTGTTCTCTGCCAAAGACAAAAGAGTAGTGAGGTTTGCTGGCATATATGGCCCTATATCCATCGCAGTCTATGCTCTCTGTATTTTTTCCCTGGGAATACTGGCCTATGGAGTATTTACCTCAGAGCAGCTGGCACCGTTCATGACAAACCCTGATGGTCTCGTGCCATTCCTTGCAACATCATTACTTCCTGCCGGATTTGATGGCATTGTATTACTTGCAGCCATCTCTGCTGCAATGTCAACAATGAGTGCTATAGTCCTGGTTACAACAACTGCTCTGACATCAGATATTCTGAAGTTTCTGAGTCCGAATGCGCCTGACAAACAGGTGCTGCTTATGACAAGGGTAGTAGGAGTAATTATTATAGTTATAGCAGCATTCTTCGCTCTGGATGTACCACAAATGATAGTACCTCTAGTATCTGCAAGTATGGGAGTCATTGCATGCTGCGTTTTTGTTCCTTTGATATTCGGCATATACTGGAACCGTGGAACTTCTACAGGGTTTGTTGCCAGCCTCATAGCATCATTCGGATCAGTAGTGCTGTGGCAATACTATGGAAACCCACTCATACATACAGTCTTCATTGGCCTGATCTGTGGGACTTTAGCATATGTGGGAGGGAGCTTGGTTAGTAAGCAACCCCTTCCTATAGCAATTGATAGTGAATAAAAAAGAAAGATTTATAATATGAGTATTTAAGAGGATCAAGAATCCTCTTACTCTTTTATGAGTTGCCTAACATTGAATCCATATATTTGGTCAGATGAACTCG
>MVQW01000150.1 GCA_002067265.1 Methanomethylovorans sp. PtaU1.Bin073
TTGTAGCTGACCACGCGCTTGTGTCCCATGAGGGTATGTCCCGGGAGTGCGCCCACCATTTCGTGAGTGGATTCAGGCATGTCAGCCATGTTGTATGCGCCTTTTCCCTTGACTCCTGTAGTAAGCTTCTCGGTAAGGTACATAAGGCCACCGCATTCTCCATAAATGGGTAATCCTGCTTCGGATGCGGCTTTTATATCCTCCCGCATGGAGACATTTGCTTCAAGCTCCGCAGCGAACAGTTCGGGATAACCGCCTCCAATGTATATCCCATCCAAGTCCGGCAGATGTTTGTCATGGACCGGGCTGAAATACTTGAGTTCTGCTCCTGCAAGCTCCAGAAGTTCAAGGTTATCGTGATAATAAAAATTGAACGCTTCGTCCAGAGCAACGCCGATGATCGGCTTATGTGCTATTTCCCCGCGGATAAAGATTGTTTTGGATGGTCTTGGAAGCGGATTTGCCTGCCTGGCAATGTTTAACACTTTCTCGATGTCCACGCCCTCAGAGATCACATCCCTAATTGTGTTTATCCTGGTATCGAAATCAGAAGATCTGCGACGCTCTTCGATGGCAGGCACAAGTCCCAGGTGACGCATGGAGATCATCATTTCATTGTTGCGATGGATGATGCCTATCACAGGTATGCCGGTGTAGTGCTCGATGGCTTCCTTTGCCTTCATGGCATGGCGCTTACCACCAATGTTATTCAATATAACTCCTGCGATGTTCACCTGCGGGTCAAAAGCCTTGAATCCGGATACTATGGCCGCAGCCGAACGGGTAGTACTGCGTGCATTTAGTACAAGGATGACAGCACAATTCAGGATCTTCGCTATCTGTGCAGTGCTGCCAATGTCACTTAAGCTCTCCAGTCCCTCATACAGGCCGCGCACACCCTCGATAATGGCAATATCGGCCTCTCCATCCACTTCACATCCATGCAAGAATACATCGCGCACCCTCTCCTCATGCATCAGGTATCCATCAATGTTCCGAGCCCTGTGTCCTGTGATCTCAGTATAGTAGCTAGGGTCGATGTAATCTAACCCTACTTTGAAAGGCTGCACTTTATATCCGGCCTTTGATAAGGTAGCCAGAAGGCCGATGGTAACAGTGGTCTTACCAGAAGAAGAACTTCCGGCAGAGATCAGCACTCTGGGGATGTGTTTCTCCTCGCCTGATACTGGAGGTCGCCTGCTGGTAGAAGTGGTCATGTGGATCAGCGCGTAAGTTCTCTTAACCTTTCATCGTCTAATGGCTTTGACAACGCGGAATCCGAATTAGACATAATGGTTCTGGCAAGGTTACGGTACACCTGTGCTATGTCTGAATCAGGAGCTTTTTCAAGCACCGAGAACCCGTCTCTCTCGCAGTCCTGTACGATCTGCTCCTTAGGAATAAAAGCAACCAGCTTGCTGCCAATCTCCTCGGCAAATTTGCGCACAATATCTTCTTCTCTTGTAACGCTGCGGGAATTGCAGATAACACCGCTAAGGCGGGTATCGATCTTGCTAAGCCCCTTGCAGATATTATTTGCAGCGTACAGGGGCATGTATTCTCCGGATGTCAGCACGTATGCATCGTTCACAAGCCCTTTCTTAATGGGAGCTACAAAGCCACCGCATACGATGTCTCCGGGCACATCATAGATGATAAGTTCCATCTCATCCATTTCCTTGCACATATCCTTCAATGTCTTGATGGCTACAATGATGCCTCGGCCTGCACATCCAATTCCAGGTTCAGGACCACCAACTTCCACACACCTCACATCTCTGTATCCGTGGAAAACAATGTCCTCCTCCTTTACTTTCACACCCTGTCTGAGTAGGTCCAGGATAGTGGGTATTCTTCTGCCACCCAAAAGCGTGATGGATGAATCGCTCTTCGGGTCGCATCCGATGATCATTACTTTGTATCCTTCCTCAGCACATGCTGCAGCTATATTGGATGCAGTACTTGATTTGCCAATGCCTCCCTTTCCATAGATCGCTATGCGTTTCTGATTTTCCATGTATGTCACCTCATGCTGAACCATTAGCCATCTCTTTTGCCATTTCCCGAAGCGTGGCACCAAGTTCTGACTCTACTATGTGATTCACTCCCAGAGTCTTAGGGTGCAGGTCTATCTCCACTACCACGTGTTTGTGACCCATTTCCTTCAGGGGAAGCACCTGCCGGGGACCATTTGTAACCGAAATGATTTCCATGTTGCTGATATGGTCCATGGGTATGGCATGAGGAACACCCGTGATCACAGCAAAATCATAATCTGCGTATTTCTTGTTTATGAGTTCATTCACTACATTACCTGCAATGGGGTACTCATCAAGTCCTCCTGTGATCTCATGCACCTGCACGCCTTTTTCTTTAAGGTCATTCGTAATATTACGGGCATGGTCTCTTACTCGTGGAAGACCGAGTGATTCGTCCAGGTTTGCCATGTTAACCACATTTCCAGATACTCCTAGCTGCGATGCAACTTCATTCACAGCAACATTAATGTCAGCGAACATATAGCCTGTTTCCTTCTTTGCGTTCATTATTACAAGGCCTTTCTTTCCTTCCCGCAACAGCTCTATAATGCGCTGCGCCACCTTGTACTTCAGGTCTCCTCTTGATGGAGCTAGATATTCTTTGCTGGCTGCACCGTGACGTTTTTCCACTTCTGTTGCTTCTTCCAGGAGCACTTTCTGGCGGTCGAATTCTTCTTTGTCTATGACTCCTACATCTAGGGCTGATTCCAGTGTGATCAAGACGCCTTTGGTATTATTTGCATAGCCTGCATGCACTTCGACCTCTATTACAGGTACGTCCAGATCTGCATCCATCACTGGTTCATGCAGTTCCTCACCAATGATCATGCTGGCGCATGTCCCAACAACGCCTATCAACTTCGGGTGAAACATCTCGTTGACCTTTTCAAGCACAGAAGATAACTCTCTGCGGCCTCCGAATACAAAACCGTTTTCGTCAAGGGCTGTTGTAACTACGTGTATCCCGTCTTCTTCCAGGAGCCTTGCATGTTTAAACGAACATCCTGGAGGACCATGCAATATAGCAACATCCACATTCAGGTCCCTAAGGGTATATAACGCAGCAACTATTGAACTCGGTCTGGGGTGTATTATAGATATGTCATTTGCAGCCATGCTATTCTCCATGGTGTCGTATGATTGTTATGATATTTGCTTCAAGAAGTATGATTTTTTATACTTAGTCAAATACCAGTTTTGCATATACTACAGCTTTCTGGTATAAAAGGTCTGTTTTATGATGCGAACTCCTAGTCTCACCTGAAGCACTTAACACACAAAGCAATAATAACTTCAGTATTACACTTTTTTCTGGAAAGTTCCACTGCACACGTCTTCCCTAGATCAAAGCTTTCTGCATAGTGAATATTTCCAGTTGCCATTGGTTTCATCCTCTCACCAACTAGTATCAATTCATCTATGTCTTCAAGCCTGCTTCCAAGAAAATCG
>MVQW01000151.1 GCA_002067265.1 Methanomethylovorans sp. PtaU1.Bin073
TGGATTGCTTGCCAGAGGTAACTGGACAGACGTGGGTAGCCCGGCTGCTTACAGGCAAGCACAGCGCTGGATGCTTGCAGAACTTCCCGGAACTCTGATAGAAGGGCGCTTTACTACCAAGGATGCCCGCATCAATGGACCCCTACACCTTGGCCATAATGTATCAGTAGGATCTAATTCAGCAATAGTGGGACCTATTGTAATAGGTGAGAACACAGTGATTGGAGATAATGTACTTATAGGCCCCTACACAACTATTGGCTCCAATTGCAAAATAGACGATGACACAAGGATATTGTCATCCTACATATTTAATGATGTGAACATAGGAAAGAACACAAATGTGTCAGGCAGCATCATAGATAACCGCACAGTGGTCGGAAACAACTGCAGTTTAGAGAATGGAACTGTTATTGGACCTGATGTGATAATAGGCGATGGGGCAACAGTACATTCTGACGTAAGGATATGGCCAAAGCAAATTATAAAAGAAGGGATCAAGGTAAAGGAAAGTATTACCATTTGCCCTTAATATTTTTTTCATATTGCCTTCGAGCTGTGCGAATATGAACAAATTAAAAAAATGGATATTAATATCGCTGCTCATCAGCTTTATATCAGGTGTTCTGGCAATAGCATTAACTTTTGATGCCAATACTTTTGATGCTATAATTCAGATCAAAAGTGAATACATTATTTTAGCAGTGATGTTGCATATTTTATCGTTATTTCTACAAGGAATCCGGATCAAGTCTATGTGTGAAGCCTTGGGGTACAACATTAATCTCAAAGATGCTACAGAGATCGTAACTTCAAGCATGTTCATAGCAGCTATCACCCCTGCAGCAGTAGCAGGGGAACCTTTACGTGTTCATTTACTAAATAGAAGGGCTATCCCCCTTGGGAAGGCAACAGCTGTGATCCTTGGAGAAAGATTAATGGATGGACTCCTCATATTATCACTTGCCCCGATTGCTCTGTATGTGATGAGAGGAGTATTGGCCAGTAGTGGCGCAAATGCAAGCATCGATGCGGCCCTTATGATAGGCGAGATCGTT
Source organism: Methanomethylovorans sp. PtaU1.Bin073 (assembly GCA_002067265.1). The sequence goes on from MVQW01000151.1 coordinate 1,059, forward strand.
CTGCTATGCCTATTTTCACTATTGATATATGGACTTTGGAACCCAAATCACACTCGCAAGGTCATGTATTTTCTTGCCAACCGTTTTACCCCCCTATTTGGGAAAAAAAAGGAAACAATGCTCCCTAAGGTCCTTGAACGCATCGACACAGAACTTGAACACCTGCATGATAGCGTTGCAATATTTGTGAAAGAAGGAAAATACGGCATATTCGTAGGTATGATATGTACTATTTGTGTATGGGCACTGGACTTTTCGGTACTGCCGGTAATTCTCTTTGGATTGAACCAGCATTTTCAACCTCTTGTAGCCTATGCTTCTCAAGTGGTCCTCATGGTCATAATGGTAGTATCCATTACACCAGGTGCAGGAGGAGTTGCCGAACTTGGTGCTTCGACACTATTCTCATTCTTTGTGGGCTCTTCATTACTTGGAATAGTTGTTGTGGCATGGAGAGCGATTACATTCTACATGAACCTTGCAGTAGGCGGATTTGTAAGCCTGAAAATAATCAAAGATACTGATTATATCAAACGACTTTTCAAATAAAAAAACTTAAACCTATAGTTGTATGTATTTAAGGATATCAGTACCCACACTTGTTTTACTGATTAGTTCCTGAGCGTCCATATAAGGCCTTTCCCTGAATATCTTCGCTGCCATTACCTTACCCAGACCAGGAACTCTTTGTAAAAGATCCAGTTCTGCGTTGTTAATATCAATTGGGTAGGGTATTGCAGTAATAGAACGGAAACCATGATCAACTACAGTTACGTCCATGTACTGCCCAATTCCTAGATTTGAGGGAAGACCAATAAGTAAAGGATAAGAACCCATTTGGCGTCCGAAAGTTGTATTTCCGTCATTTACTTCCAGTAACACATTTCGAAGGATTGTCCCTGCAGGAACCAGTTTGCGCAGCATAGGAAGATCGATCTCCTTCCTCACTTTCTCCTTATAGCGCAGGAATTCTTTCTTATGCTTGGCAACTGCCGCATCATTCCCAAACATTGGAGTTCCCTCAAAAGCCATAACCTGTCTGATATTGATTCGGCGAAGCAACAATCCAGAATCAAGTACCTTTTTCAGAAAATCATAATTGAGTCTGAAAGTTTCTTTTGTTTCCCCCATCAGCCCATGCACAAAATTAAGACCTGGAAGAAGTTCAGGCATACCACTTGCCCCTCTTTTTGCTCCTATTTCATTAATAAGTCCTATAGCACTGAGCATCTCATCCGGTGATACCTTAAGGCCATTTCTTCTTATCACTTCAGGATCAGCACTTTCCATACCCATGGCAGCTACATCCCCCGATGTGTTATATTTGACGATAGTACTCAGTATCTGCCTGCTCTCCTCGGGGAAAGCAGCTATTGTTGCAGGATTTGCATTATCCATGTGCAATACCTGAAGATCAGGTGCTACCTGCCTTATTCCCATATAAAGAGATTCAATTGCTTCGGGATTTGGAACAGGTAAGTCTCCCCCCTTATCGTTTGACTGGTAAGATAATAGATCAGGTTGTCTTCCAATGCGAAAATGCCGCGCGCCTTCTTGATACAGGGCCTGAACCTCCAGAATTATATCATCCACTGGCCGATGATCCGGCTTTCCATAGAAAGGCTCCGTACAGAAAGAACAATGCTTTTTACGCCCACAACCCCTGTAAGTCTCAAGCTCGCACATCACATTTGGATAATCCGGATGCTGCCGGATAATGAAAGCTCCTTTAGTTCCCCATCTTCCGATCTCCTGAACTGACCTGAAACGTTCTATTACATTTGCAGGATCAGTTAACTTCCCATCCCTGATCAGATCATATACAAATGCCTCTACATCTGCCCTACAACAAAAGGCATTTCCCAACCCGGATAGAATAGATGCCTTTTTCCCACCTTCCGAACTAAAACCCAATCTTATAGGTCCGCCTATTACTACCTCGCCTGTTACAGTTCGGATAATACTATGCAATTCCTGTAAATTTATGGGTGTGGATCGAAGGTACTTCCCTGGCACGGTCATGCCAGCAACTATCACAACAAGATCTGCTTCCCTGATGATCTTTTCGTGATATTTGGGGTTGAGCCTTATGCTATCAATAGCCGAATAGAATATATCCTGCGTATGAATTCCCTGCTCTCTCATTGCTCCTGCAAGATACCTGATATAGGGAGAAATATAAGGAGGAACGCCAAAACAGGCTGGTTCATCCACATAACCATCAATAATAAGTGCTTTCATTATTCCTCGGAAGATATTTATTGGGGATTTGCGCCCACATCAAAATTATCATGCATAAACCTGGTTGCCTATTTATATATCTTGCACATAAACCTACTCACTTTGTAACCCAATACCATGAGGTTATCATATGAGAAGCGATAAGACCAAAAAAGGAATTGAACGTGCACCAAACCGTTCTCTGCTCAGGGCAACAGGCCTGACAGATGCCGAAATGGAAAGACCATTCATTGCAGTGGTCAACTCATGGACCGAACTGATACCAGGACACATTCATCTGGACAAGTTATCAGAAGCAGTAAAGGCCGGCATCAGAAGTGCAGGAGGAGTTCCTTTTGAGTTTCACACCATAGGTATCTGCGATGGGATAGCAATGGGTCACGAAGGAATGAAATATTCACTTCCAAGCCGTGAAGCTATCGAAGATTCTATAGAACTTGTGCTCCAGGGACACCAGCTGGATGCAATGGTCATGATAACAGCATGTGACAAGATTACCCCTGGACATCTAATGGCTGCGGGAAGACTTGATATCCCCACCATTGTTGTGACCGGCGGTCCAATGATGCCAGGATTTGTAGATGACGAGTACAGAGACCTAATATCTGTCTTTGAAGGAGTAGGAGCATGTCGCTCAGAGAAAATGGCTGATGATAAGCTCCAGCAACTTGAGGAATGTGCATGCTCTGGTGCAGGATCATGTGCAGGAATGTATACAGCCAACACAATGGCATGCATGACCGAAGCCCTTGGCCTTAGCCTTCCAGGTTGTGCCACAGCACACGCCGTAGATGCGAAGAAGATACGTCTGGCCAAATCCTCAGGTGAGCGTATAGTAGCAATGGTCAAGGAAGGGCTCACTGCCCGCAAGATAATCACTATGGAAGCCTTTGAGAATGCTATTATGGTGGATATGGCAATAGGAGGAAGCACAAATACCACACTGCATTTGCCTGCCATTGCACATGCTTTTGGAATTCAACTGACACTAGATTCTTTTGATAAGCTTAGTCGGACTACACCACACATCACATCTCTGAAGCCCGGAGGCATAAACTACATGCTGGACTTTGACAGGGCAGGAGGGATACAGGCTATCATGCAGAAGCTTAGACCAAAATTGCATCTTGACCAGATGACAGTTACAGGAAAAACTGTTGGTGAGAACCTGGATGGCTTTGTGGTCCTTAATCCAAAGATGAATGCACAGGTCATCAAGACACTTGACTCACCCTTCCATGAAGAGGGTGGAATTGCAGTACTTAAAGGAAGTCTTGCACCGGATGGTTCAGTGGTCAAACAGGCTGCAGTCAGTCCAAAGATGCTAAAACACAGCGGTCCTGCAAAGGTCTTTGACAGTGAGGAGACGGCAATGTCAGCCATCATGGCTGGGAAAATAAAAGCTGGTGATGTAGTGGTAATTCGCTATGAGGGACCAAAGGGTGGCCCGGGAATGAGAGAAATGCTTTCCCCTACATCTGCAATCGCTGGAATGGGACTCCTAGAGTCAGTGGCCCTTGTCACTGATGGCAGATTTTCCGGTGGTACCCGTGGTCCATGTATTGGCCATGTATCTCCTGAAGCACAAGAGGGAGGGCCCATAGGACTGGTGAAAGATGGAGATATCATTGAGATAGATATCCCTGCAAGAAAACTTGACCTCAAAGTATCCCAGGAAGAACTGGCAAAAAGAAAAGCTATGTTCAAAGCTCCTGAGAAGAAAGTCACTGGCTACCTCGCAAGATACAGAAAACTTGTTAGCTCGGCCAGCAAAGGTGCTATTTTTGAATGATGTGCGGGATTTAACCTGCACTACAATCTATTTTTTATTCCTTGTAATATTGTACATTCGAATTCTCATATGAATATAAAAAATCACTACTGTGCCAAGTGTTCCATACGACAGGCCTGGCTTTTAATTATCTATTTTCAAGCTTCAAGAAGCCTCATCGATATAAAAACCAGCAGCCCAAGTGTTGCACCCAAATAAATCCAGCGGATATATTTTCTTCCTAAATCCTCATTTCCTGGGTCCTTATTATCATTAGATTCCAATAATCTCAAAGATGAATAAGCAATAGAAGCATCCATTATTGCGATTGGAACCAAATAAATGACATGTAACCACCGTAGTATAAAAGGAATAGATGTCAGCAGAACAACAAAAAAGAAAATGTAACAGCTAGTTTGGATAGCAACTTGTTTTCCATATTTTATTGCCAGTGAATTAGAATTGATAAGAAGATCGCCTTGTACATCCATTGCATCAGCGGCAATTTCTTCTCCCAGATCTATTAATGCGGCAATCAAGCCAAAAAGCCAGACAAGATTATTAAAGGGCAATCCGACAGATACACCACCATAAATAAAGGTCATCCCAACAGAAAAACTAACCATTAAATTTCCAGGCAACCCGCTCTTTTTATATGTTCTGTTATAGAGAAATCCAACAATCAATAAAATAACAGAGACTAATAACACTATAACACTAATCAAATAACTCAGGATGATACCACATAGCATGAGAATTATAGATAGCAACAAAGCTTCTGATGGAGTAACAGCATTTGAAGGGATTGGCCGATGAGGTGCATTGAGTTTATCCGTCTCAACATCAAAATAGTCATTTAATACCAATATTGAAGCTGAAATAAGAAATACTGAAAAAAAACCAAATGTGGTTTCTGAAAAGGATGCAAATCTTCCCAATGCTAAAATTTGCCCCATTACTACGCATACTCCGGCAGAGAATGGAAGTTCAAATCTTAGCAACCTTAGGAGCCCTTGTAGTTTTATGTGACTACGGTACATATATTTAGCTCTTTTTTGATTTATATATGCTAATTTAAAAATTAACATTAAAGATGGAGTGCCCTGTTATAAATTACTATCTATAGAGATCTCTTAAAAATAATCGGAGTTATGATTTACATTATGCAGTACCATAAACGCCAAGTCGAGAAGCACGATAAGTAGACACAATAAATATATAAATGGACGAATATATGAATGTATAACTAAGAATAGATACATGTGAAGTATCTTTTTGCTTTCCAGTCATCAAAACGGTCGATAAGGAAGATAAGAGATGGAAAAAACACAAATTGAAGAAGCAGCTTTGATTTTGGAGAGACCTCCAGAGCCTTTGATATTCGACAAAAAAGGCCTTTTAGAGCGAACCATGAATGATGAGAAGCTTGCTAAGGACCTGATAGCAATTTTTCTTATAGAAATGTCAGAATGCCTGAAAGAGTTAAGTATGTACATGGAAAGAAGGGATTTTAACAATATCAGTTATTATGCACATAAAATCAAAGGAGCTTCAGCCAATATTGGTGGTATGGCTCTGAGCAGCTCTGCTGCAAAAATGGAGAAGGCTGCGATAGAATGTGAATACAATAAGATTGCTACTATTATGCCAGATATTGAAAAGCAGTTCTATGTCTTAACTAATCACATAAAAGAGGTATGAAATGAAAATACTTATCGCAGACGATGGCCTAACCTCACGCACTATGCTGCAGGCAGTTATCAATAAGTGGGGTCATGAGGCCATTACCACAGCCGATGGAAATGAAGCATGGGCTATCATGCAAAAAGATAATGCTCCAAAACTATTGATACTAGACTGGATGATGCCTGGAATGAACGGTCTGGAGCTTTGCAGGAAACTGCGTTCAAACAGAGCAAAAGAAACTTATTATATCATCCTTTTGACATCAAAGAACAATCCACAGGACATAGCAGAAGGATTGGAAGCTGGAGCAGATGACTATATTTCTAAACCCTTCGACAATTATGAACTTCATGCCCGGATCAATGTCGGCATGAGAATGCTTGCATATAAAGAAGAAATACTGGAACCTGAAAAGAACAAGCAGGCACTTGATGAAATCAATAAAATATGCCTGGAAATGAGTCAACCCTTAAAATCTGTCCTCGGTTGGTCTGATATCCTCCTTATGGATCTGCCTGAAAGTGATTCAAATTATCAAGCCCTAAAAACTATTAAGGAAGGGGTAGAAAGAATTGGAAACCTCACCCGAAGAATCGGGCATATCTCAGATACGAATCAAAAGAAGGCTCTGTCGAAAAATAGTATGATAATTTATATGTGGAAAGAGCAATAGATATCACAATGGAACTGATAGGGATCTGCAGTATCTGCAGTGCGGCTGGAAAAATGTATACTTGCCCTTTTTGTGGAAAAAATGTATGTGCAAGATGCCTTGATAGCAAAAAAGGCATATGTATTCAATGTGCAGGTGCTAGACATTCTGGATCTGACATAAATTATAGATGAACTAAAATATCCTGACATTAAGGCCTGAGCAGATATTCTAGCCCATCTTCGACTTCTACCAGCAAAGAGCGATTTGAGATCATAAGATTTATCTGTGCATCGATTTCTTCTGCGGTGAACTTCTTGGACACAAGTCCTTTGATGATAGACCTTTTTATCCGAGCGCCATGAGGCAAGTACATGAGAATATTGCCTTGAAGGCGTTCATCCTGGGACATATTGCTTGTATTGACCCTAGAACTATCATTATTCTGAACCTGGGACTGGGGAGTAGCAGATACAAAAGGAAACTGAGGATGGACTTCCTGCTGCACAAAGGATGGAGGCTGCATTTGGATTCCCTCAACTGGCAGATTTGTAGCAGCAAATGAAGGCATTTGTATATCGTTGCCTGTTGAAGGTACAGACATGGCAGGAAGCAGCTCAAAAGGCGATGGGGTAGAACGCCCTCCAGCTTCTGAAAGCTCTGGCATAACAAAAGAAGGAGTGGAAACAGCAGGAACTTCAGGAGAAGCTACAGTAAAAGGACTCGTAACTGGAGTGGAAACTTCAGATAATTCAGGCATAACAAAAGAAGGAGTGGAAACAGCAGGAACTTCAGGAGAAGCTACAGTGAAAGGACTCTCAGCCGGAGTGGAAACTTCAGATAATTCAGGCATAACAAAAGAAGGAGTGGAAACAGCAGGAACTTCAGGAGAAGCTACAGTGAAAGGACTCGTAGCCGGAGTGGAAACTTCAGATAATTCAGGCATAACAAAAGAAGGAGTGGAAACAGCAGGAACTTCAGGAGAAGCTACAGTGAAAGGACTCGTAGCCGGAGTGGAAACTTCAGATAATTCAGGCAT
>MVQW01000152.1 GCA_002067265.1 Methanomethylovorans sp. PtaU1.Bin073
TCCACTTTAGTGATAACAGCAGTTTGCAGATCGAGATTTGCAACACCAGATCTTTCTGCTACAGCTACGGTCTTCTTTATCTCGCTGGGGTCATCTGTGTCCAATAACACTCCATCAGATCCATGTTCCATAGTCTCAAGGGAAAGTTTTGCCTCTTCGGAAGTCCTGACTCCGGATATGATCTGGACTTCCTTGTCATGCAATCCTGCAATTAGGTTTTCCAGGGGGATAACTTTCCAGTCAGTGCCTACAGTAATAATATAGTCACACACTCCGGCCAGCTCTGCTGCAAACTCTTCATATTGCTTATTGCGGATCACTACGTATCCTGCGACCTTTAGGCCCTTGCCTTTAAGGCGAGTGGCAGTAATTATATCAAAAGATCCACTAAAATCAGGAGGCAATGGTTTTGTGCCGTCTCCTTCGCTCCCTTTGCCGATCACTATTACATCAGCAGCAGATTTCTCATCATAAGCAAAAGCAGCAACCTTTATGTCCCCTAATTCTCTTACCTTTTCTACATCATTGGCATCTACCAGTACGTAATCCACGCCCGATTCCAATCCGGTGGTGATCCTACCCTTCCTGTCATCCCACCTGCCCGCATCGGCCTTTATCCATACACTTTTACTGTTCATATTCTCACGTTGTTTCACTTAAGTAATTCAAGAGCTTCTTCTACAGTACGATTCTTATGCACTATCTCTGTTATTGCTCTTGTAATTTTTGTGGGATTTTCATGCTGGAACACATTTCTACCAATGGCTACACCTCTGCTACCTGCATCAATGGCACCTCTTATCATTTCCAGGAATTGCTCATCGGTCTCTGTCTTAGGGCCTCCTGCAATTACAACAGGCACTGGGCACCCGTTTACAACATCTTTGAAAGAATCAACATCTCCTGTGTATACAGTTTTAACCACATCGGCTCCCAGTTCAGCTCCTACTCTTGCAGCATGGGCTACCATCACAGGATCATGTGGATTTGTGACTTTTTTGCCTCTTGGGTACATCATGGCAAGCAAAGGTATGCCCCAGTTATTGCAGTCCTCGGCAACTTTTCCGAATTTTTGGAGCTGGTCGGCTTCTGTTTCAGAGCCTACATTTACATGTATGGACACTGCATCAGCTCCCATTTTCATGACCTCTTCCACACTGCAGACCTGTACCTTGTTGTTTGGGTCAGGTCCAAGGGACGTGGATGCACTCATGTGTACTATCAAACCGACATCATGGCCGTATCCACGGTGTCCGTGCTTTATCATGCCTTTTTGCATAAGGACCGCATTTGCTCCGCCCTCAGCAACTTTATTGATAGAATCCGCAATGTTAGTAAGACCTTTTATGGGGCCGTCAGATATTCCATGGTCCATGGGTATGATCACCATGTTTCTGCTGTTCCTGTCCATAATCCTCTCAATACGTATGCTCTTTCCTATTTCTGACATCTTTATATCTCCATATGAATGTACTTTTACTGTGCTAGTATGTTACACACTAACACGGCATGGTATATAAAGTTTTTTCCAGACTAGTCTTTGAGATAAAGTATAGAAAAAAAGATAATTGACTGGCTTTTATTTGGAATTGGATTTTTTTATTGTAAAGCCATTTGAGTTTATGTCATACATGGCATGTCCTTTTTTATGGTCACTGCCCCTCATCTTGATCACAGATAGGGATTTCTGCAGATTATCTGATTTTAGGTCTTGTTTTAATGTTATGATGGTATCTGTAATTGGTGCCATCTGTATGTCAGAAATCTTCGAGAATTCTGTATTCTCCATGGTAAGGCAGTTAAAAAGTGCTGTTACTCCCTGGTTCCTGAATAGCCTTGTTAGGGCAGCTATGTGCTGTGTCCTTTCGGCAGGATTTGAAATGGCATAATCAAAACCCTCTATTGTATCTAAAAGTACTCTCTGTGCACCTATTTCCTTTATCGCTGCCTTTATCTGAGCCATGTGTTTGTTTGGGTCCAAGGAAGCTGGTAATGCGTGAATGATTTTTATAATTCCTTTTTCTTCCATTCCTTTTAGATCCCATCCAAAATTAGCAGCATTTGAGTATAACTCTTCTGGAGTTTCTTCAAAGCTCAGAATGATTCCAGCTTCTCCTTTTTTTGCCCCTTCTAAAATGAAATTAAGTCCAATAACTGTTTTCCCCGTGCCTATGGACCCTGCTAAAAGGTTTGCAGTTCCTTTTAACAATCCTCCTCCTACCATTTCATCAAGCAGGGGTGCACCACTAGATATACGCTTGGTAGATACTGGTGTAGGATCATTAGCCAGTACAATATCTTTTGGGTAGATTGATATGCCTTCCGTTCCTATCTCAAACGTATGTTCTCCGTGAATGGATGACATCCCGCTTACTTTCATTAATCTGATGTACCGTTTGATTTTCCATGCATCAAAGTTTTGGGAAAGGTATATGATATTGTCTACGATGTCACTTATCACATTGCTTTTTGCATTTTCCATTTCCAGAGTTCCTGTAAAATAGACAACTGCATTCCACTCATTGATCGCTGAATTAAGCGAATACATGAATCTACGTCTTTCTGCTTCTGGGAATCCAAAACCTATAGGTGTTACAGAGTCTATCAATATCCATTTAGGCTTAAGTGAATTTACAATGTTCCCCAGTTCTACAAGCATAGTGAGAGGATCTCTTTCCACACTGCTCACATTAAAGGTGCGAATGTTGATATTCTCTTCAAAGAAACTATATCTTGAAAGTATTTGCCTAATTGATGCTTCTGTTTTGGAAGAAATGGCTACATATAGTACTTTTTCTCCTTTTTTTGCTGCAGCACATAAACTCTGTATTCCGAGTGTGGTTCTTCCTGTTCCGGGTGTTCCTACAATAAATGTGGTCGAAGGACTAAGAACCCCTCCACCGAGGATCTCGTCCAATCCTTCTATTCCAGTAGATATAATATCCAAAAAAACATCCTCGTGAGATTTTAATTATTTGCGATATATTATTTATGCTCTATAAGTATTTATTTATACGCATTTCTGAATATGACGCCCCACTTTCTCTTTTGTATCAAAATAGCATATGTATTTATATTGATTCGCCCTACTTGCGATAAACGCCTGGTGGGTTAATACCATGAAAACAATGAAGATCCTTGTTATCAATAACTATGGTCAATTCTGCCATCTCATCCATCGTACTGTTCGTGATCTGGAAATGGAAACCAGTATCATATCAAATACCTCTTCTGTGGAGGATATTCTCTCTAAAGAACCTGACGGGCTGGTGCTCAGCGGTGGCCCGACAATGGAAAGAGTAGGCAATTGTGCACAATATATTAGGGAAATTGATCTTCCTATCCTGGGTATATGTCTTGGTCATCAGGTAATGGCTAAAACATTTGGTGGAGAGGTTGGACCTGGAAAATATGGGGG
>MVQW01000153.1 GCA_002067265.1 Methanomethylovorans sp. PtaU1.Bin073
AGTTCAGGATTTCCTTTCAGGTAAAATGATATATGGTGACATGATTCACCCGGCAGATCTGGAGAAAGTACGTACAGAGGTAGCCAGATGCTATAAAGAAGGATATTCTGATTTTAGCCAGGAATATAGGGTTCTCACCAAATCAGGCGAGGTCAGATGGGTAGATGAAAGAACGCTTATCCATCATAATCTTCAGGGAGAGATAGATTTCCTTCAAGGTATTATTGTTGATATCACTGAACGCAAGCAGGTAACTAATTTTGTTCAGGTGGAATCTGATTTTGAAAATGTTCTCTCTTCAGGCGATAATCTGCAGGATATGTTTGAAAAAATACTTGATTTTGCTCTTCAGATCAAGGCTGTAGACTGTGGAGCTATCTACTTGATCGACAGTTCAAAAGGTAATTTTGAAATGATGGCTTATAGGGGATTATCTAAAAAGTTTGCAGATGCCTTAAGTCATTTTGGTCCTAATACTATTCAGGCAAGGCTTTTTACCACTGGTTATCCCGTATATAAATATTTTTCTGAGATTAGTGATATGATCAAAGAAGATCTTGATTATGAAGGTTTGCAGGCCATGGGCTTCATTCCGGTAATTCACAATGAAAAACTTATTGCTTCAATGATACTTGGTTCTCATAAAGAATTGGAAATACCTGCAAATTCCAGAAATGTTATTGATACTATTGCAGACCAGTTAGGTTTGATCATAACTAGGTTCAGAGAAGGTACTCCGATCAAAAAAGATCAGAATGGGCTTCAAGATCTTTTTGATACGATGGATGATCTGATATTTATTATGGATATGGGTGGATTGATCATTCATGCAAATCATGCTTTGCAGAAATACTTAAAGTACTCCAGGAAAGATCTTTCTAAGATGGATTTCTTGGAACTTTTCCCCCCAGGGAAAGAAGAAGAAGTGCTTGAGAGTATTGATATTGAAGGTTTGATTTCGGGTAATTCGTCCAGATGCTATGTGCCTCTTATGACCAAGGATCGTAATTTCTTGTCATCAGATACTAAGTTCTTTATCGGTAAGTGGGATGGACGGGAAGCTTTAATAGGTGTGTCCAGGCTAGCAGCAAATGATAATTAGGTTCAATTATCATTTGATCTGAGTTTTTCAATGTCTAATCATTTGTACTTATTAATGAGGTAATAAGGTGTATTTTTCTGCGCTAACTGGCTTTCAACAAACTCATAAACCTTATTTATACAGATCAGCGGTTAGCATTTAATCTCTTTGTAGCAGTACAATAAACAATATTCATTGCCTTCATATTCCTCTATTTCTCTTTGTGTGTTTCTTTTTCAGGAAAGCTCTTTGAAACAAAATAACATAAAGTACTTATAGTTGTTCAAACCCATTAATCTATGTCCTAAGAAATATAGTTACCAAAGACGTATACATTTCTTTTTTATTCTATCTTGTATGTTTGTGCTTTAGCTTACATCTCCCGCTACTTTTAAGTACTATTACTTTTTCTTCGCTTTTCACAAAGTATATATAGGGGCGTTAACAGCAAAATATTTATACTAGATGCGAATAGCCTATTGTAACAGGAAAAGCATGTTAGAGACGGCAATTCTAACGGATTGCAGTGTGACATGCAAAAATAAAGTAAGGAGGAAAAAAATATGGCAAACCACTATTATCCAGGCAGGGATATATTGGATGGTGTGAAGTTGGAGCTCTTCTCTGAAGAAGATCTCAGAGCACTCCACTATGCAACCATGGATGTATTAATGAACCCAGGTGTCCAAGTTTCAGATGCTGAAGCAAGGAACATTTTCAAGCAGGCAGGATGCCAGGTCGATGAAAAGACTAACATCGTCAAGATCCCCGAATATATAGTTAACAGGGCACTTCTTGACTGTCCATCCAGATTCACTTTATATGGACGTGACCCAAAGAAAAAGGTCGTTCAGGAACACAAAGGTAAAGTCCACTGGACTTGTTTCGGTACCGGTGTCAAGATGTGCAATTACAAGGCACCAGGACAATACGAGACAGTAGATTCCACTGAAGCCGATGTTGCAGCAACTGCAAAGCTTGTAGATTGGGCAGACAACATTGATTATTACTCACTTGCAGTTTCCGCCAGGGACTGGGCAGGCAAGGGAATGCAGGATGTTCACGAAACTCTTACACCTCTGATGAACACATCAAAGCACTTCCACCACATCGATCCAGTCGGTGAGCATGTAGAGTATTACAGAGATATTGTAAAAGCTTACTACGGTGGAGACGAGGAAGAAGCACGCAAGAAGCCTATCTTCTCTATGCTGCTCTGTCCAACCAGCCCACTTGAACTCAGCTCAAACGCATGTCAGGTTATAATGAAGGGTGCTCGTTTTGGCATTCCAGTTAACGTATTAAGCATGGCAATGTCTGGTGGCTCATCCCCAGTTCACCTTGCAGGTACACTGGTTACTCACAATGCTGAGGTGCTTTCAGGTATAGTACTGGCTCAACTCACACAGCCAGGAGCATCAGTTTGGTACGGTAGCTCTACAACTACTTTTGACCTTAAGAAAGGTACAGCACCAGTAGGTTCTCCTGAACTTGGTCTCATCAGTGCAGCAGTAGCAAAACTAGGTCAGAAATACGGTTTGCCCACATATGTAGCTGGCTCGTAGTCTGATGCTAAGATCCCAGACGGTCAGGCAGGTCACGAGAAGACCATGACAACGTTGTTGCCAGCCTTGGCCGGTGCAAACACTCTGTACGGTGCAGGTATGCTTGAACTCGGTATGACCTTCTCTATGGAGCAGCTTGTCTTTGACAACGATATGATCTCCATGACAAAGAAGGCAATGCAGGGTATTCCAGTATCTGAGGAGACGCTTGCGGTGGAAGCTATCCAGCAGGTAGGAATAGGAAACAACTTCCTTGCACACAAGACCACAAGGAAGAACATCGATCTTCCATCCAACCCGATGCTGATCAACAGGTTGATGTATGGAGACTGGAAAGCAGCAGGTTCAAAGGACTTGGCAACAGTAGCCCACGAAAAAGTGGTAGATGTAATGAAGAACCACGAGGTTGCACCAATAGATGCAGATCTGCTCAAGGACATGAAGGCTATCGTCGATAAAGCAGATAAGGCATTTAGAGAAGGCCTGTGATTTCATAGAAATTCAAATGGAGGATTATTAATGGCAACAAAAGCAGAAATAATTGCAAAAGCAAAGGCAGCAATTCTTGACTTTGATGAAGAGGCAGCCGAAGAAGTAGCTAATGAAGCTCTCAAAGCAGGTGTCAATCCTGCAGAGCTGATCCAAGATGGTTTCACTGCTGCAATGACAGAAGTAGGCGACCAGTTCGAAGCAGGTACATTATTCCTGCCACACGTTATCGCAGCATCTGAAGCAATGAGTGCTGGTGTGAAAGTGTTGACACCTGCACTGGAAAAAATGGGAGGAGAGGGAGAAAGCAAGGGCAAAGTCCTGATTTGTACCATTGAGGGTGATATCCACTCTATCGGTAAGGATATTGTGGCAACCATGCTCAAGATCGCAGGATTCAAGGTTTATGATCTCGGCAGAGATGTCGCAATCAAAGAGATTGTTAGTAAAGCATCTGAGATTAAACCGGATGTCGTAGCAACATCCGCTCTGATGACTACTACAATGGTCAACCAGATACAGGTTGAAGAGCAGCTCAAAGAATCAGGTTTGCGCGCAGGTGTCAAGACCATGGTCGGCGGTGCACCTGTTACACAGGCTTGGGCTGACAAGATCGGCGCTGACATATACGCCGAAAATGCAGCAGATGCAGTTACAAAGCTAAAAGCTTTGTTCTGACCCTAAGAATCGGGGTCTATATCCAACAGGGGGTGTACTCTCCATACACCCCAACTCCTTCAATTGTGCTGATTGAAGGGATATGTTGCGAACTCAAGGAGGAATTATACTTAGTATATTTGTAGTCATCTGACTGAAAATCGGTCTACTGGTAGTTATGACTGTTTCAGTCAATTCAGGCAGGCTTTGTCCTGGAACAAAATGGAGGTATTCGATTTGGATCTGCAAGCTTTAAGAAAACTCGAACATCAAAGGCGAGTAAGATATGGGTACATGTGGGCTCTTTTCTGTGCTGTATTATGGGGCCTGTGGTATCTTCCCGGTACAGTTGTATGGGTGCTCAATCCTTTTGATGAAATGTACGCTGAGGTTGCTGCAGGAAGCGGTGACTCAATAGCTCTGTTGGTAACTGCTGTACTAATTACGGCATTCAATGCTTTGACTGTTATAATTGCACTTATGGTTTGGAATGGTGTTCTCGGTAAATTTGGTGAAATGAAGAGAACTCTAATCGAATTTAAACCATGTTCTAAATGGTTCTTTTTGGCATCCATCTTCGGTGGACCTATCGCCATTCTAGGTTCATTCATTGCAATGGGCTTTGTAGGTGGCGCTTTTGCAGCTGTTGCAGCTTTGATGTATCCTGTAGTGGGTTCTATACTCGCATCCCAGTGGTATGGTGAAAAGATTAGCAAGCGGGCAGCAACTGGAATCTTCTTTATCATCATTGGTGGTTTTGTAATCTTTGGTGGCGGGCTACTCGCTGAGCTTAAAAGTGGAAATGTTCAATGGATAGGTTACATTGGAGGCCTTATGGCGGCAGTCGGCTGGGGTATCGAAGGTGCTATAGCTGGAAAAGGTCTGGATATTGCAGAACCGGATGTTGGACTTACCCTACGTTTCCTGGGAGAAAATATCATCTGGTGGATCATTGCAGTACCACTCTTAGCAATAGCTGGATTCCCAATGGTCAAATACGCTCTTCAGGCATTCGAACCTCTTACTCTGATGGTACTTATATTTGCAGGCATAACATTCGGTTTTTGCTATGTTACCTGGTACAAATCTTTCCCACTCATAGGTGTTGGAAGAGGACAGGGTATAGGAAACCTCTACGGACTTTTCGCTGTGGTCTTTATAATCCTATTCTTCGGAGATATTCCCTCATGGACTCTGTTGTTGGGAGGTGCATTCTGTCTTGCAGGCAGTTTCACTATGTTCTCTGAAGATACCAGTAGTCTAGAATCACTAAGAGGTGACTGAAATGGCCAGTAACCGTCCGATCAAGTTCAGGATACTGGAATTATTCAGTGATGAACAGCCCCACTGGAACTATGAGATCGTACAGAAGATACAGAAAGAATACAATCAGATGAGTGGTTTCCAAAGAGATTCAATAAACTTTGATATCATCGAATTAGCTTCAGGGGGTATGCTGAAAGGTATTGAGTCAAAGGTTGATGATGAAGGCATCTATAAGAAGGGTTTCCTTCTGCACAAGTACGTGATAACTGATTTCGGAAAGGTCAGAGCTTCGAATGTGTGTCTTGTATATGTCTGAGGAGGAAAGAAAATGGTACAAACCGCAGCAGCAATGGAAGCATACAATGCATATTGGGCAAGTTCTTACTTACCTTCTGCACATATCTTGTGGATGGTAGTGATCTTGATAGTAGCTCTTGTAGCTTTGTGGCAGGCTAGGACATTCGTATCAAAGTTCTGAGAGTGAAATGGGATAAGTGTACTGAAAGCCTACAGGTATAATTTCATTAACGTGATATTATCCTGTTATTGCTTTCTATTTTTTCACTCTATGTAGATGCAAATGCTGAATATAATGACAAAATATAAATAGTTGATTTGATTGCCTATATATTAACTTATTGGCAATACCAACCAGTGTAAGTATATATAGATTATTAAAGGAAAGCCCTTCCTATTATAAAAAATGGGCATAAAACAACCAATAAGAGGTATGAAAATGAGCAAAGAAGAGATGTTCAAAGAACTCTCAGATGCGATCATTTCCTGTAAGAAGGACGTAG
>MVQW01000154.1 GCA_002067265.1 Methanomethylovorans sp. PtaU1.Bin073
CGTATATAATTCAATTTATGACTTATTTGCCTATAGATCGATCTTCATTCCATCGAATCCCAGTGGCAATTCTTTGGATGCAATCTCGTGTGGTGCAAAATAGTGGCTAAGATGAGTGAAAACAACCCTTTTTGCACCAATTGACTTCGCGAGGTCCAATGCCTCTTCAGAATTCATGTGTTTTTTAACTTCCACAGTTGGAGGCACTATTGCATCGGCGATCAGCAGATCTGGATTACTGATCAGTTCAAGGCTCCTGGAACAAATATTGCGCTGTGTATCCCCTGTAATAACTACTTTTTTATTACCTTCTTTAATCATTACTCCAACTGGCTTCTTAGCCGGAGGATGCACCACCTCGAATAGTGTGAATTCCAGACCTATCAGAAAAAAAGGACTGTACATATTCACTTCATGCCGTCTAGGATGCATGAAATGCAGATATTCCAGTATATAACCCAAAGTCTCTTTTATTCCATATACATCCACATTGTACTGTACCCTGTGGAACTCAGCAAAACCTGCGAAATGATCATAATGGGTGTGGGTCCAGATTACCCCATCAATATGGCGGATACCAATACCAAGTAACTGGGTGCGCAAATCAGGCCCTGTATCCACAAGTACCTTTCCTTTCTCTGATTCAATAAGGATCGAAAACCTTGTCCTCATGCTGCGTCCGCCACTGTGGGCATCTATACAGGTTGGGCATGTGCATCCTATAACAGGGGTACCAGGAGCATCACCTGTGCCCAGAAGAGTGATCTTCATATGTGTTAGACCTGATCAGAATATTCGTCGGTTTTCATAACTGCCCTTTCGTTGAAAGAGTCAACCGCATTGAGCATATCCTGTTGGGTGAGTTCAGTTCTTTCTTCGATGAGAGCTGTCAGTACACTTTCCCTGATGACCATCCGCAAATCAGAACCACTGTACCCCTCAGTGAGAGATGCTATCTCAGAATTATCGAATTTTCCAGGGATAGATTTGGTGATTATGTCAAGTATGTGTTTTCTCATTTCCTCATCTGGTAGCGGGAAATTCATAATCTCATCAAATCGTCTCCAGGCTGCAGAATCAAGCATCCTTGGATGGTTCGTAGCTGCCATTAGCAACACTCCATCCCTTGTAAGACTTACATCATCAATAGCCTTGAGCAGAGTATTTACTGCTCTCTTAAGAGCTGCATGCTCGTCTGATGTACGTGTCTTGGCAACAAAATCAAATTCATCAATAAACAGAATGCAGGGGTTCAGCCTTTTTGCAAGGGCGAACACTCTGTCTATGTTCTTTGCAGTTTCCCCCAAGTATTGATCAGTGATCATGGAGAGCTTTACCTCTACAAAGGGTATTGCAAGACGTTCGGACATTGCCCTTGCAACACTTGTCTTGCCAGTTCCCGGCGGACCCACCATAAGTATTTTTCCGATATCATACAGGCCTATTTTATTAAGGTAATCCCTGTACTGAATAGCCTTTACGATCTTCTCTACCTCGCCTTCCTGTTCTTTGGTGAGCACAAGATCTTTCAAAGGCTGGACAATGTCTTCAGGGGCCTTGATCTGGACAAGTTTAAGCATATCTTCGCCCCCTTCCTCAGCGGCAATAGCGTTTACCAGAGATTCGATCCACTCTCTGTCAACTTCCTTAGGCCTGATCTTACTGCGAGCATCAGCATAATTTACACCTTCCAGCTTCTTCTTCTCATAGTAATATGCCAGACATGGATTATGAGCTATCTTTTCAAGGGCCCCTTCCCTTTTCTCAAACCATTCTGCAGCAACTTCAAAAGCCGTGAGACGGACACGAAAATCGCGGTCATTTGCATCTATGAATGGCAGTGATCTTATCTCACCCTTAAGTTCCTTTATCTCAAAGAGTTTTTCAATATCCGAATTAGAAACGGACAGAGGTCTGGAAACTGTTCTTTTTTCCCGGCTCCAGTAATTCTTTCGTACATTTTTTGGAAGATCGTTTATTTCTAGTTCCGGGTATTTGTTATATATATGAGTGGTAAGCAAAAGCTCAACTATATCAAGGGTTATGTCTGCCATGTTTTAACCAATCAAAAGTGTTCTGTATATTCAGAAGTCCATCGCTTGGACATCTTAGATAAGTGTTCTTTTTAAATAAGCTTTTGTATAATTAAGACTGATTACAAGAAAATCAGACTTTCTTTATTCTCCCTTTTGCAGGAAAATAGACATTTCCTGCTTCCAACAACCTGGCAATAGTCTTCTCAATCACATCCTTATCAATATCTAATGATGCACATTTATTTTCCAATTCGTCAATACTCATTTCACCCTCAGAACTAATGTTCTCAAGTATGATTGAAGCAGGATCTTTTCTACGGATTTTTCTGTTAGCTTCAAGTTTAGTTAAACAACTTGCGCCTACAGAACTATTGTTCTTAGGCATATTACACTGGAAACTCTGTGCATGGACCGCATGAATAGGCCGATCTGCTTGTATCTTTGCTTGTATCAAAGTGCGAGCCCTGACAATTTCCTCACGGTCCTCAGAAGTACTTAGCAATTGGAGCTTTCTTACCTGCAACCTGGCACCACACATCTGGCATTGCACAGTCCTGGAAACACCCACTTCTATAATCTGTGCGTGCAGCCTGCATTTGGTACATACTATTACCCCGTACATCGTAAACACTTCGGATGCCAGCTATAAATACTGTACTGTTCATAAAGATCGAGGATGCACCTCATACGCAAGGCACAAGAAGAAGATATACCAGGAATAGTTACCATAGAAGAACTATCATTTCCTATACCCTGGCCAGACTTTCTTTTCAGGGCTAATCTGAGTAATCCTGGTTTTATTGTGTATGAAGAACAAAAGGAAATACAGGGATACGCTATACTGGGGGTATTCATGGATAATGCACACCTGCTCAGCATTGCAGTACATCCTGCATATCGAAGACATAGAGTGGGATCATTATTGTTGGAAAAATGTATGCACCTTGCCATCTATTATGGGTATAAGAACATGACACTTGAAGTTAGAGAAAATAACCTGGAAGGACAGGAATTCTACCAGGCACATGGATTCGAGAAAAAAGAAATAATAATGGGTTATTATCTTGATGACAATGCTGTTAGGATGCAGCGCAAAATGTGATCATTTTCCATATCTTCTCTGCCTTTTGCGGAAATCCCGAAGAATTCTTAGCAGATCGATCTTTCTAAAGCCACTCCAATTAACATCTGTAAAGAAAAGTTCTGAATATGCAGATTGCCAGATCATGAAATCCGACAGATGTTTACCCCCAGCTCTTATAACCATATCAGGCTCATGCTTTAACAGAAGGTGGGATTCTATGGTTTTTTCCTCAATTCTTTCAGGGCTAATCTTTTTGTTCTTCACATCTTCAAGTATGTTCCTTACAGCTTTTGTGATCTCACCGCGCCCACCAAAACCGATAGCTACATAAACCATAAGCAACGAGCCATTTCTGGCCTTGACAGTCTCCCCTGTGGCATCATACATCTCGAACCCAATTTCTTTTGGCAGCTGGTCCATCATCAAGCTAAGAGGATCTATCAGGCTGGCCATCGTTGCCGAGCGAAGATCCTCTTCTGTATCCAGCACATCTACATAAATACTTATAACTCTGATGTGCAGTTCCAAACACCAGAGAATGTATGTTCTTACTTTATCCATTCCATTTCCATAAAGCAGGTCACTCTCTGATATTACCAAGGTGAGATTCCCAGGAATGGAATCCGGGCTGCGAGATAGCTCTCTTAAGAGATACTTTTCGTACACTGAACTGAATATGCCTATATATTTCATGTATCCAGCTTTTGTTTATTTTATATTGTTACTTTGCCGTGGAGACAATCTTTACTACTGAACCGTCTACAAGCTCATGTTTTTCTCCCAATCTCATCTTTGTTTTTGCATCCACTGCATATAGGAAACCATCTCCAATATCAGAATGGACCTTGTATGCAAGCTGATGAGCATTGGAACCTCTTTTCATAAGAAATGCATCTGGGAGCATTTTTCCATGTTTATCGGTCCATTTACCTTCATCTTCTACAGGATAGACAACAATTAAATCAAGCAATTCGAATACTGCTTTATTAATGCATTCCTGAATACCGGTATTGTGCATTTTGTGCAGGAAGCTGCGAATACTCTCAAGAGCCTTCTGCTGGGCAGGACTTAGATTCTGAGCAACTATAGAAAAATCACTGTCCCCTAGATCATACTTGATTGCTCCAGATTTGGAAGCTGACCGTAAAGCTAGCTCGGCAGCTGCACTTGTTGGTACAACAATTCCACCGATTGCCTTTAAATTATCTAAGTTTTGAACTGGTGCAATATCAGCTTTGTTGGCTGCAATTATCATAGGCTTGCTGATAATTCGTATCTTATCGCACAAATTGATTATTTCTTCATCACTCCATTTGGTGATGTTATGATCAAGCTTTGTCATCATAAGGGCTTCAATTACCTGAGATTCTTCAACACCTGCACCGGCTAACTGCTCTGCCAGCACTCTTTCAATCTTCAGGCCCTCTCCTTGGATCTTACGGGATATTTTCTGCCAATT
>MVQW01000155.1 GCA_002067265.1 Methanomethylovorans sp. PtaU1.Bin073
ATGCTGCTTTGCAAATACATCATTACTTTGGCAGATACTTGTAGAATTTTCAGATGGAACAACACCACTGGACAATTCAGATGGAACTGCCATATACTCAAAATTCTCCACTCTGCTATCCAGAAGAGACTGGAGCAACTGCCCATCGAATCTGTATACTGCAACATCCTGTACTGCTGCATTCTGACCGGAAGAAAGCATAACAGGCATCAAAATAACTGTTGAGAGGGAAACCATAACCAGAAAGAACATGACATCAATGGTTGAGGAAATCGCCCCTTTATCGGATAATAGAGAAATGAAGAATATGTTTTTCAGTTTCATTTATTTACCTTCCATCAAGAGTCCCAACTACTTTTGAACAGCTTTACAGTCAATGTGCCAGGAACTTGCTTCATCGGATTAAGTTCTAGTGTAACAGGTACAGAGGCAGCTATCTGCCCTACATGAGAATATGAAGAAGCTGGCTTGCGGATCTGCCACGTATATTCACCACTTTCCGTTGAAATATCCACTTGAAAATTTACATTGGGAGAGAAGCTATCAAAGAATAAGCTCAAGATCTGTGGATCAACTTGCGAACCGCTCAGCCCATCGAGTTTTTCGGCAGATATAAGATCTTGTCTGCTACCCTGGAGCATCTGGGAATGGGCGATTCCCTGTGCAATAAGAGAAGCCTGTTCATAATTTTCCAATGCGAAAGAACTATCCTGATGAGCAACGTAGGTCTTTGAGACCACACACGCAAAAATAACAAAACCCAACACCAATAACGCCGTAGCGAAGATGTCGTTTTGCGGTTCAAGTATAGCCCTGTCGTCATTGATAAAACAATACATACCCTATCTTTTCCACGTTTGTATTGCCTACAAAATATATAAATGTTTTATGGATATTGATTGGGTTGCTGGCGTTAAAGCTCACATCTGTTGTCCTGGAAGTCAAATACTCTATTATATCCGTATGATTAGCCCGTACAGGCTCGCTCATAGTTCCGCTTGAACCATATTCCGATCTGAGATCATTGTATAGAGTAGTATGTGAATAAGGATATACCCTAAAAGCAGGGGTCTTTGCCGAAATAATTGGCCTTCCATCAACATTGGTGCTAATGACAACATATTCTCCGGAGATCATAGCTTCCAGTGGTTGCCCTTGAAAGTGGGATAACTGCTCTTTGTTGAAATTATAAGTGGAGTTCACTTCATAAGGACTACTTCCAGCCTTATCTATGTAAGATACCAATTCCGTAGATAACAGATCCAGTTCCTTCTGACGGTTTACTTCCTGAATGCTTACTGCAAAATGATATACAGCAGCAATGACCACAACACTTGCAAGTATAAGTGCAGTTCTTGAAAGAACAAAATCCACCCATGCCCTTTCATCGCGGAGAAATTTTGATATTGCCTTCATCGTGATCTATTGAATAGAACCTCATATCTGTTCGTACACCCTGACGAACAACATCCCACTTGAGTTATCGATACTTGTTTCCATGAATATCCGGTGTTTGCCTGAACCAAGAACAGCTACACCTTCAATCAATTCATTAGTATATGCTGCCCTGGATTCTTTTATTGTATATTGCTCATCACATTCCAGATAATAGTTCCCTGCATCACGAGGCCATGCAGCTTCACATTCTGGTATTGACCCCAGGACCACAGAACATCCTGTTGGAATGTCTATTTCCATTGTAAGGTTGCTACCAGGACCGCCTGAATATAATAGCGAAGCTGTAGCATCCATTCTGGACATCTCAGATTCAAGCTCACTTATCTTAATGTGAGCAAGAAAACCTGAAGTTGCTGTGGCCAACATGGCCAAAGTCACCATCAGCAGGATGGAAGCCACCACAAAACGCATAGGTAAAGAAACCGCAGCATTTGTGTTGGCTACTAGAACATGAAAACTATTTGACTCCTTCAATGGCTTTCACCGGTAAGTTTCAAAATGATTTCATCCAGATTCAGGGATTCTTGGCTGCCGCTTTCCATATCTTTGAAAGTGAAAAGCCCTTGGGCTACTTCCCTGTCTCCCAATATCAGTGCATACCGAGCACCTATATTGTTAGCATATGATAACTGGGATTTGAAATTCCTGTTCATAATATCCATGTAAACAGGAACATATTCCCTTAGCTTGCAGGCTACAGGAATAGCATTCATACGTGTGCTTTCCGTAGTGATTATTACCACAGTATTTTGAGGCTCTGGTTCAATATTGTATATTTCCATGATCCTGTCAAAACCCAGACCAAAACCAGTAGATGGAACATCTCCTCCGCCAAAAAGCTGGATCAGTTTATATGAGCCGCCTCCACACACTTGTTTCTGTGCACCGAGACCCTCAGCATATACCTCAAAGACCATGCCTGTATAGTAATCAAGACCTCTGGCAATGCCGAAGTCAATAGTATAATCGACACCGTAGGCATCTAGAAGAGTAAGTATTTGCTGGAAAGTGTCGAGCTGTGGAATCGCACCCAGAAGGTTTCGAGCCTTAGAAATTGCTTCATTGCCTGTAAGAGAGATCAGCTCCAGAAGTTGCATCCGCAGATCTACAGGTGCAGTGATCTCCTCAAGGTAATCATCAAGTCCCTTGTAATCTTTCTTGTCCACAAGACGCATGATCTTACCTTGCTGCTCAACTTCCAGGGGACTGAGCACATGACGGATGATACCCAGGTAACCTACGTGCAGATCACCTTTTATACCTGCAACTCCAAGCATGGAAGTTGCCAGGGCTATCACCTCAGCATCTGCATCCGGCCCTTCGGAACCGATCAGTTCCACACCGAACTGCCAGAACTCTCTGAATCTGCCTTTCTGAGGCCTTTCATATCTGAAACAGTTCTCAAAATAGAAAAGTTTCAAGGGACGGGGCATTGCCTGCATCTCATTTACAAACATCCGCATCACAGGCGCTGTGAGCTCTGGACGCAGGGTCATCTCCCTATCTCCTTTATCTGTGAAGTTGTATAGCTCACCTACTACTCCTTCACCTGATTTCATTGTGAAAAGTTCGAGGTTTTCAAAGGTGGGTGTAACTACTTCATGATAACCCCATCTGTTAACAACCTGCCTTAGCCGGTTTTCCAGATGTCTTCTGCGGGCCATATCTTGCGGAAGGAAATCCCTTGTTCCTCTTGGTCTTTGTATCGTCATCGGATCAACCTGATGTATTAAATAAGCATTTAATGTTAGATATCAAACTAATCTAGTTTGCACGTTAGTATTTATACAGTATATTTTACTGTTTCGATTAATAACATCTTTCAAGAAACTGAGATGGAAACCAAAAGTGCTATATATAATTGAGTTATGCACATTATTGTACAGTTTAATACATTTGCTTGAGGATTATCATGGAGCATACGAAGATATTACTTGATGAAAACGAGATGCCTACTCGTTGGTACAATATACTTGCAGATTTCCCGGAACCCCTTGCACCTCCACTTAATCCTGCAACCAGGGAACCCATAAAACCATCTGAACTTGAACCTATATTTGCAAAAGAGCTGATCAAGCAAGAAATGAGCTCTGAGAAATATATCGATATCCCACAGGAAATCCTAGATATATATAAACTCTGGAGACCATCTCCCCTCTACAGAGCACACAGACTTGAAAAAGCGCTTGGAACCCCTGCAAAAATATATTACAAGAATGAAAGCGTAAGCCCTGCAGGCAGCCACAAGCCAAATACTGCCATTGCCCAGGCATACTATAATATGAAAGAAGGCACAGAGAGAATAACTACTGAAACCGGTGCTGGTCAGTGGGGTAGTGCACTATCACTTTCATGCAACTATTTCGATATCGAATGTAAAGTCTACATGGTACGTTCGAGCTTCTACCAGAAACCATACAGAAAATCCCTGATAAACCTCTGGGGCGCAACTGTAATTCCATCCCCAAGCACTGAAACACAGTTTGGAAGGATGATCCTTGAGAAATATCCTGATACCAGCGGGAGTTTGGGCATAGCTATCAGTGAGGCAATAGAAGAAGCAGCACTTAATGACAATACCAAATACGCTCTGGGTAGTGTCCTTAACCACACATGTCTCCACCAGACAGTTATAGGCCTTGAGACACAGAAACAGTTCGAAAAGACCGAGGATTATCCTGACATCGTGATTGGATGCTGTGGCGGAGGAAGTAACCTTGCAGGTGTCAGCCTGCCCTACATAAGAGATAACATTGCAGGTAAAACAAATACAAGGATCATCGCAGTTGAACCTTCTGCATGTCCCAGCCTGACATCCGGTAAGTATGATTATGACTTTGGTGATATGGCACAGATGACACCACTTCTAAAGATGTACACCCTTGGATCTGAGTTCATACCACCGGCCATTCATGCAGGTGGCCTGAGATACCACGGTGCATCACCAATAGTCAGTAAGTTGGTTGCAGATGGCATGATGGAGGCAACAGCCTATCACCAGGTAGAGATATTCGATGCAGCAGTAGCCTTTGCACGTAGCGAAGGAATAGCACCTGCTCCGGAATCAGCTCATGCCATAAAATGTGCTATAGATGAAGCGCTCAAGTGCAAGCAGACAGGCGAAGAGAAGACTATTCTGTTTAATCTCAGCGGTCATGGTCACTTTGACATGGCATCTTATGACATGTATTTCAGTGGAAAACTGAGCAACGAATAATTTTTTAGAGTATAAAAATGACCTGCTGATCAGCAGGTCATACTTTTTAACTTGTTTATACTAATGTTCCTGCATTATAACAGAAGATGGATCTTTACATTGATTATTATTACTCATCCTTGCATTTGAAGCCATCTCATTCTTATAAACTATAGTACGATATGGGAATGGTATTTCCACACCTTCAGCATCGAACCTTTTCTTTATAGATTCACGAAGATCACATGCTGTCAAAAAACAAAATTTACGATCTGCACACCAGAAATACATGCGCATATTTACAGCATAATCTCCCAACTCAGTCACCATAACCTGAATAACCTCTTCTTTAGGAATAGCAGGGTCGTATTTCCTAAGCTCTACATATGTCATGATGTTGACATGCTTCCTTGCTTCCTCAAGCATAATATTACGTGCCAGGTCTATATCAGAATCATAGCTTATTCCGACATCTACAAGCCACCTTACTGTGGGATCTTGAATAGACCAGTTGATAATGGCTTCATCCCCAATAATGCTATTTGGAATAATGAGCCTGCGATTGTCCCATGTCCTTACAACCGTATGGCGTAGAGTAATATCAATGATCTTGCCATATTCATTCATCACATTTACTCTGTCCCCAACCCTGAAAGGCCGAAAGACCGCAAGTGATATACCTGATATAATATTACCAAGAGTACTCTGGGCAGCAAGACCCACTACAATACCAGCAAAACCTGCACCTGCTAAGAGAGCAACTGACATCTTTTCAAGGAAAGGGATGTTTGAGACTATAACGAACAGACCAAACAGATAGACGACAGCTACACTGGAATGTCTTATAATACTATAAGATGTCTGGTCAATGTTCATTTTCTTATTCATCATGCGCACTTGAGTGACCAAAATCTTGTCCACTATCCTTGCAGTAAGTACGGTTAAGAAAACAATCAAAACGATGAATGCAAATGTAGAAAAATGCACAGATAATGAGTCAGCTAAACCTGACAATGAATTAGCTGACAATGAAGAAGTGTTCCCTAGAATGAACATATATTCCATTTCCCTGTGCATCCTGATATAAGAAATGATCGCTAAATAGTAAAGTAATCTCTGACAAACTGATTAAAATAAGGAAGCAACTTTTATTAGACATCAGATCATCTTTCAGATGAATCCTCATGAAGATCAAAGAACTTAGCCTGCCGGAAAAAGTGATCGCTTTTTATCTCGGATCGGGTATAGAAGAATTGTACCCTCCTCAGGGTGAAGCTATTACAAAAGGTCTTCTTGAAGGGAAGAACATAGTTGCTGCAATACCTACAGCATCTGGGAAGACCCTCATAGCTGAGCTTGCAATGCTGAGTTCCATATCAAACGGCGGAAAAGCACTTTATATTGTGCCCCTTAGAGCACTGGCATCTGAAAAAATGGACCGTTTTCTGAAGTTCAGAGAAATCGGCATCAAAACAGGCATATCAACCGGGGATTTTGAAGCCAGGGATGAATGGCTTGGTTCTAATGATATAATAGTTGCAACATCAGAAAAAGCAGATTCTCTCCTGCGCAATGAGACTGCCTGGATGCAGGACATAACTACTATAGTCGTGGATGAAGTGCATTTACTGGATTCTGCCAACAGAGGACCGACCCTCGAGGTCACTATTGCCAAATTGAGAAAGCTGAACCCTAAAGCACAAATAATTGCATTGTCTGCCACAGTAGGTAATGCACAGGAAATAGCTGATTGGCTTAAAGGCGGACTTATACTGAGCGAATGGAGACCTACTGACCTGCGCGAAGGTGTGTATTATGCCGATACAATAAATTTTACAGGCTCCCAGAAAACTGTTGATATCACATCATCTGACGATGGTGTCAATATTGTAATGAGCACACTGGAAGAAGGTGGACAATGCCTTGTTTTTGAAAGCAGCCGTAAGAATTGCGTGGGTTTTGCAAAAAAACTAGGTAGACATGTAGATAAGGTGCTCAGCAAACAGGAGCGTAATTCCCTTGACATAATAGTAGATGCTATAGAAGAAGCATCTGAAACGGAAGCTTCCAGAGTGCTTGCACAATGTGTGAGAAACGGAGTTGCTTTCCATCACGCCGGACTTAACTCAGCTCACCGCAAACTTGTAGAAGATGGGTTCAGAGACAATGTAATCAAAGTAATATGCAGCACACCTACCTTAGCAGCCGGGCTTAACCTGCCTGCACGCAGAGTGGTTATCCGCAGTTATAAGAGATATGATGCCAACTTTGGAATGCAGCCAATACCTGTCCTGGAATATAAACAAATGGCTGGCAGAGCAGGCAGACCACATCTCGACCCCTATGGAGAATCAGTTCTTATTGCCCGTTCCTATGACGAGATGGAAGCACTTTTTGAGAACTATATTAATGCTAAAGCCGAAGACATCTGGTCTAAGCTAGGTACAGAAAATGCACTGCGTACCCATGTCCTTTCGACCGTGGTCAATGGATTTGCCTCAAGTGAAGAAGGACTAATGGAGTTCATGAGTGCAACTTTTTTTGCACACCAACAGGAAGCACGTAATCTTCAGGAACTTGTGGAAGAAAGTATATCATTCCTGCTGGAACATGGTATGTTGCAGAATGAAGACCGTCTCCGGGCTACAAAGCTTGGAAAAGTTGTTTCCATGCTATATGTGGACCCGCTCTCGGCGGCGATCATACTTGATGGATTAGGGAAAGCTAAAAACCTTACTGACCTTACTTTAATGCATCTTGTGTGCAGCACCCCTGATATGAAGCAGCTTTACATGCGCAGTTCAGATTATGCTTCGATAAATGAATTTGCAACTGCCCATAAGGAAGAATTTGCCAGAATGCCCAGTCCTTTCAAGGCCATAGAGTATGAATGGTTCCTGGGAGAAGTAAAAACTGCCTTGTTGATGATGAAATGGATAGATGAGGTCCCCATGGATGAGATCACTACCCAGTTCAACGTCGGGGAAGGTGATATACATGCTTTTGCTGATATGGCACAATGGCTGATGCATGCTACGGCCAGGCTTGCAGAGACCATGGAGCTTCAGGGAGTGGAAAAAGCCTATGAATTGGAAAAACGCATACAATACGGAGCCAACTCGCAATTGCTTGAACTATTGAGTATCCGTGATGTTGGCCGGGTGCGTGCACGCAAGTTGTATGATGCCGGAATTACGTCAGTAGAAGCATTAAAGCAGGTCGGTATTGAGAGAATAGCCAAGTTAATAGGTCCGAAGATTGCAGAAAAGATAATGAAAAATATTGGAGGCCTTCACTCAGCAGATGATGAAAATGGAACTGGTTCTGCTGGAACAGTATACAGGCCAATGGAAAGACAACAAAGGACATTTAGCGACTTTGATGAGTAGAACAAATTAATAGATGTGATCCATTATGCTTTACGGAAAATTATCAGAGATTCCTGAAAAGGAAATACAGGCACTCGTAGAAAGAGGTGGAGGAGAACTTGCTAATGTCAATGACACTGTTTCTTCTATCCTCACAGATGTGCGCAGCGAAGGGGATGCAGCTCTTCGCAAATATACACAGCGTTTTGAGGGGGCTAATATTGATGCAATTGAAGTGTCCAAAGATGAGATCGAAAAAGCATACAAAAGCATAGACGAGGATCTCATCAAGCACCTGGAAATAGCTGCAAGTAATATCCGCAAATTCCATGAGGCACAAATGCCTGATAAAATATGGTTCATGCAGCTTTCTCCGGGGATAGAACTTGGACAAAAAGTCACTGCACTTGCAAGTGTGGGTGCTTATGTGCCAGGTGGCAGGGCTTCATATCCTTCAACCGCACTTATGACCATCATACCTGCAAAGGTTGCAGGAGTCAGAAAAGTGGTAATGTGCACGCCTCCAGGCCCTGATGGGAGAGTTAACCCTCTTACTCTGGCAGCAGCAAAGGTTGCAGGGGCTGACCATGTATATCGTGTAGGCGGGGTACAGGCAATAGCTGCCATGGCTTATGGAACTGAAAGTGTGATGAAAGTAGACAAGATCGTAGGTCCCGGAAATGTGTATGTAACAGCAGCCAAGATGCAGATAAGAGATATGGCAGAGATAGATTTCCCTGC
>MVQW01000156.1 GCA_002067265.1 Methanomethylovorans sp. PtaU1.Bin073
AGTGTTTGATCCCATAGACTTTCTCAAAGACGTCTGTCTTGAGACGGTAATCAGCACTCAGGTCAATTACCTTCACTTTATCATCCAGCAGTTGGGGTACAATTCCCATGGCAGTGCCGTGAGGCACAGCCACAAAGACCACATCGCACCTATCCTTTATTTCCTGAGGATCAGGATTTTCGAACTGCAGATCCACCATATCTTTAAGATGCCTGTGAGTTGCAGATACTTTCTGACCTACCAGCTTGCGGGACGTAGCTAATTCGATCTTAGCCTGCGGATGGTTCAGCAGCAAGCGCATGAGCTCGCCACCTGTGTAACCGGATGCACCGATGATTCCTATATCAAGCATAATATTCACTTTTGTATAGATGTAAAGATTAACTTGAGTATTATTTAATGCTTGAACTAATAAAAGGGTTTGTCAGACATATGGTAGATACAGAGGATACAAAATCAGGATAATAACAAGAAAAGTAAACCTGAGACTATTGCTCCGGCAAAAGTAGCATAGAAATTCACACCACTGTTTGACAAGAGTCCTCTGTTCTGAAGTGTAGCGCCCATTAAGCTGTCAATGTTAGTGCCAATAAATCCACCGAGCGTTGTTATCAGAAGGCAAAGATAGATATTCTCTACCCTTCCGAACAGAATAGCCAAAATGGCTATGACAAGGGAGCCAAATAGACATGCAAGTTCTCCAAGTATTGTTACCGCACCATCACGGCCAGGTTTGGCTGGCTTGAAATTGGTGATCATCCTAGGCTTTTCCTTGGAAGTGGTTCCGATTTCACTGGCAAGAGTGTCGCCTGTAGCTGTTGCAACAGTTCCTAAATAGGAATACATGATAAGTTCGCTATATTGTGGATAGATACCATGAGCAACGGCAAGTATAAGAGCTGCCATACTGTTGCTGAAAACGTTCTCATAGCTTCTTATACCACCTTTTGCCTCAGCAATTCCAATAGATGCCTTATAGGCATACTTGTATTTGGTAAAGCCTCCACCTAGTATAAAGAAAGTTAATAACAGAAGGAACCAGAAAATATCTGCAAAGACTATGATCAACACTCCCAGAATACTGGCAGCTAAGAGAGCAGATATGTCTGCGATACGTGCTCTGTAAGCAAGATAACCCAAAAACAGGGAAAAAAGAAGAGCAAAGAACATGTGTGCGGGAGGGACAGTGTACCCGAAAGAGGCAAAAAGCCACATGACCATACAGGATCCAAAGAGAATTGAAATGTTGTTATCAACCCTAGATGGAATAGATTCAAAGAGAGACCCTGTTATTGAACCAATAACCGAGATGAAGAAAATCATATCATAGGAAACATCGATCCCCGCCCATTGAATTATCCATGCTCCTATCAAAAAAGATGAAATGATACCAACGAGCAGCATGATAATACTTGAAGGAAGATGGAACACATCGCTGTCTTCCCCTTTATACCTTCTTTCAGGATAATCCAATCTTGCCAGGCATTTTAATTGCGTTTCTTTCCAATATTTAAATGCATTTGCCGAAGAGTTGCCAAATGTGCTTATGGCTACAGCTCCTCCAATTACATAAATTGGAAATATCACGCCTTCTAGCTTGAAACCATAGTTGAAAACTAAAAGCAAAAGGATAGAAAGGACAAGGTTGTTAGCACTTCTAAGTCCCTTATCAACTGGTTTTCTCTGCTTATTATCGATATTGTCTTTATTGGAAAGAGCTTGATATATCTTTGATCTTCTTGGCAACCTCCTTAAAACCACAAGCATGAGGAACATAATAAGTACCAATATTCCCAGTGGGAGAAAAGGATAAAGAAGACAAGTAAGGCCAAGTGAAGCATGAAGCAGGCACCTGAGGTACATGGGATCCATTTCTTTGATGATGCTCTGTATCTTATTCATGTTCACCCTTTCCGAAACTGCTGCACATTATGTATAAGAACATATATATTTGTGATGTATCACAGCCAAAGATAGATTTTCAAACTAAATGAATGCATTGTCACTGGTATTCTGAATAGAATGAATATGTTAAAATAATAGGAGATTTTAAGTGAACTGAATTGAACTAACATGATTAATTGCATCCGATTATGCAGTGAAGTGTCTATCTCTATGAAGATCAAATGAATATGCCAGGTTTGAGATATCACTGCTGTTTTTAAGGGGAAACAGAAAAGGAAGGCTGAATATGCAGGAAAAGATAAAAGAAATCGCAATTCGTATTAAAGAGCTGCGTGAGATCTCCGATATCTCAGCAGAAGAAATGGCCCGCCTGTTGAATATAGATATTGAGACCTATGAGAGCTATGAAGCAGGCGAGAAAGATATTCCGGCGAGTATCCTGTATGGAATATCCAACGAACTCAAAGTTGACATGTCTGTGCTGCTGATAGGCGAAAATCCAAAGATGCACGTCTTTACAGTAACCCGCAAGGATAAAGGAGTAGGCGTTGAAAGGAGAAAGGAATACAAGTACCAAAGCCTTGCCAGTAATTTCGTGCACAAGAAAGCTGAACCTTTTGTTGTCAAAGTAGAGCCAAAACCTGAAGGGACTAAAATATCAATGAATTCCCATCCGGGACAGGAATTTGATTTTGTACTTGAAGGCACATTGAAAGTTGTTATACATAACAACGAGATCGTACTTGAAGAAGGCGATTCTATATTTTTTGATTCCAATTATCCGCATGGTATGGCTGCTATTGGTGGAAAGAGCGCAAAGTTCCTTGCAATTATAATGTAAGTAAGAGGAGAAAACATGACTTCTTTGCTAGATCGTTTCGTTCCCGTTGTAAACTTTAAGTCCTATGAAGATTTCAAGGAAAACTTTACAATAAATATACCTGATAATTTCAATTTCGCTTATGATATTGTAGATGTATATGCAGCGCAACAGCCAGAAAAACAAGCTCTTGTCTGGTGCGATGACAATGACAATGAAGCAGTCTTCAATTTCAAGGACTTGCAATACTACAGCAACAAAACAGCAAATCTGTTCACCAAGTGTGGCATAAAGAAAGGCGATAACGTCATGCTCATACTTAAAAGCAGGTATGAGTTCTGGTTCTGCCTACTGGCCCTGCACAGAATAGGTGCTGTTGCCGTGCCTGCCACACACATGCTTACTAAAAAGGATATTGTATATCGTGTTGAGCGTGCAGATATAAAAGCAGTTGTCTGTGCTTTAGATGAATATGTCCTTGGAGAGGTTGATGCTGCGTATAAAGATTGCAGCTCCATCCTTAAACACAGAATAGTATTGGACACAGATCGTGAAGGATGGATCAACTTCGATGCTGAACTCAAGGTAGCCTCCGATAAATTCCAGCGCCCTACAGGTGAGAAGGCAACTTCCAACAGTGATATCTCGATAATATACTTCTCATCGGGTACTACAGGCTTCCCAAAAATGGTACAACATGATTTTGCATATCCTCTGGCACACATTATAACTGCTAAATACTGGCAGAACGTAAGTGATGGAGGCCTGCACTATACTGTTGCAGATTCCGGCTGGGCAAAATGCATATGGGGAAAGATATATGGACAATGGATAGCAGGCAGTGCTGTCTTTGTATATGATTATGAGCGTTTCTCTGCAGACAAAATGCTTGAAAATAGCGCAAAATACAACGTAACAACTTTCTGCGCCCCCCCTACTATATATCGTTTCCTTATCAGGGAAGACTTGAGCAAATATGATTTCAGTAAGCTTAGATACTGTGTAGTGGCTGGTGAACCATTAAATCCTGAAGTTTATCAGCAATTCCTTGAACTTACCGGTTTGAAACTCATGGAAGGCTTTGGCCAGACTGAAACTGTGGTGAGCGTAGCTACATATCCATGGATGGAACCTAAACCTGGTTCTATGGGTAAGCCTTCTCCTATGTACGACATCGAGCTATTGAATGCTGAAGGCAATGCCTGTGAAGCTGGTGAAGAAGGTGAGATCTGCATCGATACAAGTTTTAGTAACCCCCCGGGAATCTTTGCAGGTTACCGCTCAGAGCCTGAAAGAACAGCAGACGTATGGCACGATGGTTACTACCATACTGGAGACATGGCCTGGAAGGATGAAGATGGTTACTTCTGGTTCGTGGGTAGAGCAGATGATATAATCAAGACATCCGGATACAGGGTTGGTCCTTTCGAAGTGGAAAGTGCATTGATGGAACACCCTGCAGTACTTGAATGTGCTATAACCGGCGTTCCTGACCCCATACGCGGCCAGGTGATCAAGGCTACTATAGTGCTTACAAAGAACTACACGGCCAGTGAAGAGCTGAAAAAGGAAATACAGGAACATGTGAAGAGGGTCACTGCGCCATATAAGTATCCACGCATAGTGGAGTTCGTACCGGAACTGCCGAAAACCATTAGCGGCAAGATTAGGCGCGTAGAGATACGTGACAAGGACAAAGAGGAATGAACACCTTCTGTGGTGAACTATTTATAATATATGTATAGTAGCAAATGCCAAAAATGTAGAAAGCGACAAACATAAATGGCCGCATCATTACGGCCATTATTTTTTGGATGAGCTGGTTTCTGGTATTTGTTGATCAATGCATCTGAGTGTTAGAGGCTTGAAATAATGTCGGATTTAGTGGAAAAAAAAGACCCTTACCCGGTAATAAATGTGTTGGAGTGCAAAGCATGTGGACGCTGCATAATGGCCTGTCCAAAAGATGTGCTTCGGATGAGCGAATGTCTCAATGAAAGAGGATACCACTACGTGGAATATGTGGGTTCGGGATGTATAGGATGTGCTAACTGCTACTACACATGTCCAGAGCCTCTGGCAATAGAGATACATATTCCTCTCAAGGAATAACTTAGAGGAGAGTTCATCATGGTAACACAATTAATAAAAGGTAACACTGCAGTTGTTATCGGGGCATTGTATGCAGGCTGTGACTGCTACTTTGGTTATCCTATTACACCTGCCAGCGAAATTTTACATGAAGCATCTTCCTATTTCCCAATGCTGGGCAGGAAGTTCGTGCAGGCAGAATCAGAAGAAGCGGCCATAAATATGGTATATGGTGGAGCAGCTACAGGTCATAAAGTAATGACAGCTTCATCTGGGCCTGGAATCAGTCTGAAGCAAGAGGGAATCTCATATCTTGCTGGTGCAGAACTTCCCTGTGTAATAGTAGATATTATGAGAGCAGGGCCCGGTCTTGGTAACATTGGCCCTGAACAGGCAGATTATAATCAGATCGTCAAGGGCGGAGGGCATGGTAACTACAAGAACATAGTCCTTGCCCCAAATTCCGTGCAGGAGATGTGCGATTTTACTATCAAGGCATTCGAACTTTCGTTCAAATACCGTAACCCTGCAGTTGTCCTGGCAGATGGTGTGCTGGGCCAGATGGTAGAGCCTCTTAAATTCCCTACAACCGCAGTGCAGCCACAGATAGATGATTCCTGGGCTGTGAATGCCACCGCAGAGACAAGACAGAACCTGGT
>MVQW01000157.1 GCA_002067265.1 Methanomethylovorans sp. PtaU1.Bin073
ATATCAGAAGATGATGTAATGGATATTGCAAGGCAGGTCAGGGAAAAACAGATAAGTCTGATGACTCAGGCAATTTCCACAGTATCTCAAAAGCATGGCGTAAGCAGAATTGTTGCTGCAGGTATCGGGGAATTTATGATAATCGAAGCAGCAGAGAGGCTAGGCATGGAGTACATTTCTGTGGCTGAGAAGTGGGGAAAAGAGATATCCGATGTTTTTCCTGCCTACGCTGCAGCCTGGCTGATAGAGAAAGGTGAGAATCGCCAATAATGTGAGAACAATATATGAGCATTGTAAAAAATCACGTTGTTCTTAAACTTGGAGGGAGCCTTATGGAAAATGCTCCCCGACTTCTTATTTATTTGAAGGACAATCTAAATTTGATTTCTGATACTGCCCCTGCAGTACTGGTAGTACCTGGTGGCGGTGTTTTTGCAGATAGCATAAGAGAAGTTCACCGAAAAGAAGGCATTAGTGATGATGCAGCCCATTGGATGGCAATCCTGGGGATGGAACAATATGCATATTACCTTGCCGACAAGAGCGGGATCAGAACAACGGATGATTTAGACAAGATCGTTCCGGGAATTACTATTCTAATGCCTTATAGACTGCTGTATTGCATGGATCCCTTGCCTCATTCTTGGGATGTGACATCTGACTGCATTGCTGCATGGGTGGCATCAATGTTGAGTGCCGGGCTGGTAAAGGCTACTGATGTGGACGGAGTACTGGTCAATGGAAAGACTGTTGCAACCATAGATGCAGTAAAACTTAATGAGATGAGTGAAAGCTGCGTGGATAGAATGCTGCCGGAACTATTGAGGATAGATGGTAGAGATTGCATGATAGTCAATGGAAATTACCCTGAAAGAGTGCTGGCCGCTCTTGAGGAGAAAGCTGTAATAGGCACTCTTATCAAGGGGAATATTTAAATCGTATACTGATTATGTACACAAATCATCTTATGCTGATGAACATAGTATTTATTTCTATTATAACTAATGAAGGAGAATTTGAATGGTAAACAAGGTCACAAACTGTACTTCATGTGGTGTCAACTTAGAGGAACGTGGTTTCGCCCGGTTCCCATGCCCAGTATGCGGTTCAGATATAGGAAGATGCGTGAGCTGCAGACAGCAGAGCAACCCTTACACCTGCCCAAAATGCGGTTTTGTAGGTCCATGAGGTGTAATAATGGGTGATGTAGCAGCAACAATGAAGATAATGCCAGAAAGTGTGGAAACCGATCTGGAAGACCTTAAAAGTAAACTTGAAGCCGTAATCCCTGAGGGAGCAAGCTTATTTGGTTCAAAGATCGAACCTGTTGCTTTTGGTCTTAAGGCACTTGTCATGGTTATAATGGTAGGAGACATCGAAGGAGGCACAGAGCAGGTAGAAGCTGCCTTTGCTGCTGTTCCTGGTGTCGAAAGCGTACAGGTCACAGAAGTGGGCAGACCACTCTAAGACCTTTCTTTTTTTATCTTCTTTTTTCGGGCTTGTAGATCAGGGGTAGATCGTTACGTTCGCAACGTAGAGGCCGCGGGTTCAAATCCCGCCGAGTCCATTGAAAAAGGAACATGTTTTTTTTAATTGAAAGCTTATTTTGAACATTAATAGGAGATGAACATTGTGTGGATTAAAAGAGGCATGGTTCTGATTCTGGTGATTATTGCGATATTCTTTGCCGGATGTACCGAAAAACCCATCGAGAATGAAACTTTGGGAGCAGAAGAAGTCTCTTCTGAAGGACCACTTAACTCTACTGAATGGAATAATAAAGGCGTCGACCTTTTTGTTTCAGGCAGAGCTGAAGAAGCACTGGTGGCATATGATAAAGCCACAGAAATTGATCCACAGAACGTATATGCATGGTATAACAAAGGCATTGCATATTCTTATCTGGGCCGATATGAAGAAGCATTACAAGCATACAATAAAACCACAGAAATAGATCCACAGGATGCAAATGCATGGCTCACCAAAGCTGATGCCCTTAATAATCTGGAAAGATATGAAGAAGCTATAGAAGCATTAGATAAAGCTTTAGAGCTTGACCCTCAGTTTGCGTATGCATGGTATAACAAAGGCGTCGTCCTTGAAAAACTTGGAAAAAGCGATGAAGCACAAGTATGCTATGATAAAGCAAAGGAATTGGGATATAGTGCATAATATCCCCCATCCCATCTTATGCATTGCTAACTAATTCAGCTGCTCTATTCATATGATAGATAGCGGAATTTGAATAAGAGAACCACTTTTCAGTATTTTGAGGATTAGTAATACCAGCTTTAAGATCATTTGCGATCAGAATTGTGTATTGCCCTACATAGTTTAAGTCAGTGAGACAGAGCATCCACTCTGACTGTGCTTCCTGAAACCTGGGTGATACATTATATTTGCTGTTATTCTCCAATGCTTTCTGCGTATCACCTATAATTTTTTGTCCAACCGTAGCTAAAGAAGCATAATCAGCCTGACCCATAGCCACGGATATCTCATTAAAATCATTGTCCAATAGCTTTGAATAATAAGCAACACTTCCAATCCACGCATGGTCAGCATTCCAGGTACCAACAACTTGAGTCACACCATTCCACCCAAGTCCTAAGACATCAAATCTGGAATTATTCTGGAGAAGGAAATTGTTACCTCCGGTATTGTATATGCCAAGCTCTGCAGATCCATCTAAGTCCCAATCGCCTACTGTCGGTTCACTGCCTGCCCAGCCGAATCCTACTATGTCAGCAGAGTTGCTAGTGGTGTTCCACAGAGCCCAGGTACCTTCATTATTGTACACACCCACATCATCTTTACCATCACCATTCCAGTCTCCTGCTACAGGAGTAACACCGGGCCACCCTAATCCAATGACATCAACTCCTGAATC
>MVQW01000158.1 GCA_002067265.1 Methanomethylovorans sp. PtaU1.Bin073
TATGATTCGATTTCAGGTAATGGAATGATAGTTTTGGGAGATAACAGCTATAATCCAAAATATGTTGTATGGAACGGAGTATCATGGAGCAATATCGCTTCTGCTTCAAACATAGGCACTTATCCAAAGTGGGTGCAACTGACTTCTGATCCCACTTCAAATGAGATTTTCCTGATGACATCTGATGATACGAGTGACCTAAATATTCAAAAATGGAGTGGCTCATCATGGGGAGCAGCATCAGAGGTCGAGACATCAACTTATAAAGACTATGAATGTTTCGATATCGCATTTTCCATGCAGGATGAATCT
This sequence comes from Methanomethylovorans sp. PtaU1.Bin073, assembly GCA_002067265.1. Next base: position 313 of record MVQW01000158.1, read on the forward strand.
TTCCAGAATACTCCGGTCCTGTGGAATGAATGGACTGCAAGTGTCGCATCTTCATTCAATAACAATTCGCTCTCACACCTTGAAAATTCAATAGATACAATAACAGCTGATGGTATGACAGCCATTGATGAAGGACTACTTGCTGCGAACAATGAATTAGTTTCAGCAACGGGTAATTCTACGGTAGTCCTGCTGACAGACGGAATAGATAATGCAGGCTACCATTCCTTGCTGGAGCAGGCATACCGGGCAAAAGAGAACAATACGGTCATATATACAGTAGGATTCGGTAACAGTGAATCTGAAGTAGATCCAATTCTTGCGGATATTGCAAGCATAACCGGAGGAGAATATTATTTTGCGCCAAACTCAAGTATTCTGAAGAATATTTTCAAAGATATTGGTGAACAGATTACGAGCTTGTCAGCTGAAGGACCTGTAATGAACATCCAGATACCTCGCAACTATGATGTAAACGGAGTTAAAGCAACTGTTACATTCGTGAATGGTAGCACTAATAATACAAATGGCAACCTTAGCTACTTTATCATTCCCACATCTCCGGGAATAGGTAACGCAGAGCCGGTAATCACAACTGCGAGTGACAGAACGATACTTACATGGCATCTACCTAACCTAAGTCCTGGTGAAAAATGGGGACTGTGGTATCAGATGTATGTGCAAGGACAAAATTCGGTGCCCATTATCCTATCAGGATCAAACATTACCTATATGAACGAATTCTTTGATACCGAATACGTGACAGTGGATCTGCCCACTGTAAGTGGTGATGTATATGCTGATAGCACTCTTTCAATAGTGACTCAGCTAGCGGGCCTAACTGTGAGCGCTGATAAATCTACTATCTTAATCAATGAGCCTACTAAGCTGACGTTATCTGTGAAGGATGATGCGGGTAATCCTGCTAATGCTATTGTGACCCTTTACAGCGATCTTGGTTATTTCAATGATCATGTGAATCCGATCACTATACCTGTGAATGGTTCTAACAGCGTAACTTTTACTACAACCACCGCAGGGAATGCTTACATTATTGCCAATGCATATAATGCGAATGATATAACTGATAAAGAAGATTGTGAAGAAACGCTTGTTGTCAGACCAAAAGGAAAGATCAGCATAAGTTAAACCCAACATTGATAATTTGTATAATTAGTAGCAGGCCACTTTTTTTGGCCTGTTATTTTCATTATTACTTTTACTTTTTCTCCGAATCATATTTTGTTGCTGTATTCTTTAAAAGTAATACCAGAGACTGCACACTATGCAAATATAATTATTTTTAGAATAATTTATATATTAAGTGTTCTGTAATTCGAGTATGAACCAAAAACGATTCTTTTCCAGTTTTTTGAAGGTTCGGTTCACAGATCAGGGAATAAGTCCTGTTATAGGAACATTGTTGATGTTGACTATTACAATGTTGCTCATAGGAGTTACTGCTGTTTCCCTTGGTGGAATACCTAACCCTCTAAAAAAGGGTCTAACAGCTGATGTGGAAATAGAATTTATAGAAGGTGGCGTACCTAATGAGATCAGGTACAGGGAGAATTTCATAACGCTGGTGCATGAGGGAGGTGATCCTCTCCCTCTCGAAAATATACAGATAGTTATTGTTGGCCAGGGCAGCAGTTATACAGGAGTGGTGGCACATGGAGGGACGATTGTGAATGGAGATGTGCAGGTAATATACCAAGATATATGTCCTGCAGGAAAAGATCCACATTATGCTACACGTAACCCTTGTATAGCAGACGGTTATTGGTCTGCCGGGGAAGTTATTGTCCTTAATGGTGATGATGGGTTCGGACACAATTCAACGGTAAAAGTGCAGGTGGGAAGCACTATGAATACTTCGAATAACTTTGGTTTTCAGAAAGGAACAAAAGTTAACATAAAAATAATAGAAAACGCATCGCACAGGCTGATCTCAAGCTGTAATGCAAATGTAATAGCTGCAAAGAAAATCTGAACCCAAATTATTAGTATAGAAAGGTATTAGGTAGTGCGATGAGCGGACAGAGAGGATACTTAAAATATTTTTCCAAAGAGCATTGTTATCCTAACCAGCAGGATGCTATGGAAAAGATATATTCCGCACTTCTTAGAAAAGAGGTTATACTTTTCGAGGGTGCTTGCGGTACTGGCAAGACCCTTAGTTCTCTTGCTCCTGCGCTCTTTGTGGGTAAACAGTTGCAGAAAACAGTTATCATTGCGACCAATGTACATCAACAAATGGTGCAGTTCATTAGCGAGGCTAAGGAGATAAAGCGGGGAAATGACGTCAAGGTTGCAGTGGTAAAGGGTAAAGCTGCCATGTGTCCTCATGAAGTCGATTATGAGGAATGCCGTCTCAAGAGGGAAAATACCTTTGAGCTGTTAGAGCTGGAAAAAGAACTCGATCTGAAGAAAAAGGAACTTAAATCTGCCTCTGAGAACTACAAACGTTCCAAGGACCCCGCCCTCATAGCTTTAAGAGACGCTCTGTTCAATGAAATAGAGGTTTCTGAACAAAAGTCTCGTGGTGTAAGGGAAAGGGCCTGTAATGATCTCTACGAAGTGTTGCGTTTTGAAAGTGAGGTATTCAGGCAGTGGCTTTTCGCTGATGTAAGAACCCCTGAGGAGATCAATGGGTATGCCACAAAAAAAGGTATGTGTGGCTATGAATTGCTTAAAAGGGAATTGAAGCATGCAGATCTCATCATCTGCAATTTCCACCATGTGCTGAGTGCGGAGATATTTTCAACATTGCTTACCTGGATGGACAAAGAGCCTCAGGATGTCATAGTTATATTTGACGAAGCACACAATCTGGAATCTGCGGCACGCTCGCATTCTTCTGTAACCATCACCGAACATACCATTGAAAAAGCCATTGCAGAGATAGAAGCTAATAAAGATGATATGCCCGAAAGCCGTGCATCTGACTTGTTTAAAATGCTGAACGATATCATTCAGGAAACATACAATAACAGGTTCAAGTTCGGTGAAAGGGAAAGAGTTGGCAGGCTCTGGTATGATATGCGTATCAGCGATCCTTATGAACGCAATGATATGATAAGAGGCAGGTTCATGAGGCAGGCTCTGGAAATGGGTTTTAAGGACGAGGCTGCGATACAGCTTGTGCTTTCCGAAGCCAGCGAATTTGGACAAATGCTTGACGAGGAATATAAAGAGCAATATAAGAAAGGTCTAAGCAAGGTGCTGAAAAAGTCGCATATACGCTATGCTGCGGATTTTCTGTCCTCCTACATTGTCTTGTCCAATGATCACCGTTATTATCCTATCATGAATGTGCGCAGGGATTTGAGCGATGTTATATATGGCCGTCTGGAGCTTTTCACCTGTATTCCCAGCAATGTGACAGAGCCTCTTTTTGCCTCTGTATTCTCGGTCATCCTCATGTCTGCCACACTGCGGCCTTTTGATATGGTAAAGGCCACTCTGGGTATAAAGCGGGAAACATGTGAACTCGCCTATAGCACATCATTTCCCCCTGAAAAACGTCTTACTATAGCAGTAGATATTCCTCCGCTGTTTGCAAGAAGCAGGGATGACCCTCATGCTCTTGAAGCAGTAGAGCAGGTACTTGTAGATTCAATTGAGCATTCCAAAGGTAATGTAATAATCTTTTTCCAGAGCTCGGCTGAATCCAGAAGGTACTATTCAAAACTTGGCAACAGACTAAATGTACCCACGTTCCTGGATGAGGCGGGAGTGTCTTCTCATGAAGTGAGAGAAGCTTTCTTTGAGCTTGGTGAGAAGGGAGGAAAAGGTGTGCTTTTCTCATATCTATGGGGCACATTGAGCGAGGGTGTTGATTTCCGGGATGGTAGAGGTAGAACAGTTATAATCGTAGGTGTCGGTTATCCTGCCCTCAATGATAGAATGAATGCTGTGGAGTCAGCCTATGACCATTCTTATGGTTTTGGAGCCGGATGGGACTATGCTGTGCAGATCCCAACTATTCGTAAGATAAGGCAGGCTATGGGAAGAGTAGTACGTTCTCCTATGGATTATGGGGTAAGGATATTGCTTGACGGACGTTTCCTCACCGA
>MVQW01000159.1 GCA_002067265.1 Methanomethylovorans sp. PtaU1.Bin073
GTTGCCGGGCATGAGCATCCCGATATCGCAATTGCAAGTGCAACGATAAATATGAGTAAATATTTTGATTTCATCCGATGTCCCCTATAATAGATTAGTATATTAGATATACATATAATTCTAGATATATAGCAATTGCTAAAAGTCCGAAGGTTTTCAATATGAAATACCGAATTCAAGAAATAAAATAATAGTAAACAAAACAAAAACAGAAACCGGATATAGGATTAGAAACAGATAACTATGAATGGTACAAGATCGTACCAATAGATTTAAGATATTGAATGTTATTAGGAGAGTGAAAGTCAAAGAGAGCGTGTGGCCTAGCCAGGATATGGCGGCAGCCTCCTAAGCTGCAAGCCAGGGGTTCAAATCCCTTCACGCTCGCTATACTCTTTTCTAACATTACTATACCAAGGAGAATCATCTAATGATCCGAAAGGCCACTGTAAAAGATGTCGAGGCAATGAAGAACATCATTAATGCATATGCAAAACAGGAGAAGATGCTTCCCCGCTCATATAATGAGTTATATCAGTATATCCGTAGCTTCTACGTATACGAAAAAGATGGAGAAGTAATAGGATGCTGCGCCCTGCAAGTGGTCTGGGAAGACCTTGCAGAGGTACTTTCCTTTGCTGTCAAGCCTGAATATGCAAGAAAAGGAATTGGGTCCCAGTTGCTCAATGCGTGTATGGGAGATGCACACCAGTTACAGGTAAAAAAGATATTTACACTTACATACGTTCCCGAATTTTTTGAAAAGCATGGGTTTGTCAGGGTGGACAAATCAACACTTCCCCATAAAGTATGGAGTGGCTGCATAAACTGCCCGAAATTCCCGGACTGTGACGAGATAGCTCTGATGAAAAACATTGAGTGAAGTACTTTTTTAACTCAATTCTTTTTTAAGATACACTACCCTGTATTCCTCTTTTATTACAGAAAAACCAGTCTTTAAGTACAACTTAATAGCTGGCTTCAGAGAAGTATCAGTTTTCAGAGTTGCTGTTTTATAGCGTTCAGTTGCAAATTCAAGAGATTTCTGCAACAATGAAGAACCGATTCCCATATTTCGAAAATCCTTGTGAACATAAAGTCTCTTGATCTCACATTTATCGGAACTTTTCTTTTTGACAGCGCATGTGCCCACAATTATGTCGTTTATGAAAGCTACAAAGAAGATGCCTCCGTTTTGAAGATAATTTGCAGCAATATCATCAAGATCAAGATCCTTTTCCAGATCGTACACAAAACCCTCCGAAGCCAGAACCCCAACAACGAAGTCTTTCACAGGAGAGCTCATAGAAGGCAAGAAAACCCGTACCATCACGGAATATAGTCTCCCGGACTTTTCAGGAAATCAAGTGCAATGGAACTTAGTACTTGAACACCCTGGATTAGTACATCCTCATCTATATCAAAACTGCTGGAATGATTGATATCCTTAATGCTTTTTTCCAGATTTCTCGTCCCAAGGAAAAGAAACATACCTGGCACATGGCACAAATAATAGGCAAAGTCCTCAGAGCCAAATATTGGAGAGGCATTATCTTCTACATTGGTAAATGCTCCCCTTAACAGGTTGCCTGCTGCTGCTGTGAACTTTGGATGGTTCACAAGTACAGGATAACCATGAGAGAGGACCAGCTCATAAGAAGGCACGCATTCAAAGAATTCACTTGTATATTCTTCCATAATAGAATTCAAGATTTCTTCTAGAACATTATCAATGGTTTCTGTATCCTTTTCATTGAATGTCCTGAAGCTTCCGGATATCTGCACTTCGTCCGGGATGATGTTAAAGCGAGTGCCTCCCTTCAACATGCCAAAGCCGAAAACATGCTTTGAAGGATTTACTTTTCTACCAACCACCTGGGCAGCCCTACAGATTAGGTCTGCTGCCATACTGATTGGATTTATACAATACTCTGGCGTAGAAACATGGCCACCTTTGCCTATGAGCTTAATATTGAAATCATTGGAACTTGCCATAAAATGCCCGGGACAAAAACGTACTGTTCCTGCATCTACATCCCCGAAAATATGAAGGCCTATAATAGCGTCAACCCCTTCAAGACCACCATTTTCAATAACTGTTTGTGCCCCTCCAGGATATGTTTCCTCTGCCGGCTGAAAGATCAAACGCACTTTGCCAGAGAACTCATTTTTCTTTTCATGAAGCAAACGCGCCACACCCAACACTATAGCCATGTGGCCGTCGTGGCCGCATGCATGCATAACTCCTTTGTGGCAGGAAATATATTCACTATTTAGAACTGTTTCTTCTTCATGTATCGGCAGAGCATCTATATCAGAGCGAATTGCAATACAAGGCCCTGGACCATTGCCAAGTATATCTGCTATAACACCTGTACCTGCAATGGAACTGCTTTCCAGGCCAAACTCCCGGAGTGACTCCATAATCCTTTTTTGCGTCATGTACTCATTGAAGCTTAGTTCCGGATACCTGTGGAACTCACGCCTCTTTTCTATGATCCATTGTTCAAGGGGAGACAGAAAATCACCTGTAATATGCACATTTAATGTAATTATAGAATCAGATTGCTCATAATAACTCATAACCATTTTGTTCGGACAGAAATCTGCAATATAATTATTACTAAGGAGACTTATTATTTTAAACCAACATTATGGTGACCACGATGATAAAAACACGGCTCAGAGATTTCTTTATAACAAAAGAAGACTGGATATTTGCTGTTTCTGACTATTTTCATCCCCATGGTATACGCTCTACGCTAAGATACGTACCCGATGAAACAGGCGAGCGGCAAATGAACGGAAAAAGATACCGCAAGTATGATTTTGATGATGCTTTCGATTTTATGCGAAAGTTTCGGCCTGAATGGGTAGAAGATGTACATGTGGTGCCTGAAGATCAGATCAAAAGAGTACTTGCTCCTAACGAAGCAATACAACGCCTTGAATCATCTGACAGCAGAATAGCTGCAATAGTAAGTGTTCTTGAAAAAGCCGGAGTTCCAAAGTCCCACATGGGAGTTACAGGCTCTTTGCTACCAGGACTGCAGAATGAAACCTCTGATGTGGATTTTGTAGTATATGGAAAATACTGGTTTATAGCCAGGGATGCCATCACTGAGGAAAAGAAAAAATCCGGACCAATAGAAGATATAAATATGGAAATGTGGCAAAGGATCTACAAAAAACGCATTCCAGAGATAGCCTTTGAAGAGTTTGTGATCCATGAGAAAAGAAAAGGTAACCGAGGCATGGTAGAAGGCACATATTTCGATCTGCTTTTTGTGAGAGACTGGGAACAAATAAAAGAGCCTTCAGCAAGAGGAGAAGACATAGGAACTATGAAAATAGAAGCAAGGGTGACTAATGCCGATCTTGCTTTTGATAGCCCTGCCGTCTACAAGGTGGACCATCCTGAAATTGACCATGTGCTGTCCTACACTCACACCTATGCAGGACAGGCTTTGCCCGGAGAGCTTATTGAAGCTCAGGGCGTGGTTGAAAAAATAGGAGATAAGAAACGCCTTGTTGTGGGCACCTCACGTGAGCCAAAGGGAGAATGGATCCGTTCCCTTACATTGCTTGAAAAAGAAAAGATGTAACAATAAAAAATAAGGGTCAGAAAATAGGAGGATTTTTATCCTCCACCTGTCACCTGCCCGATGTCAACAATCCTTTCAGGGACTTGTTCTCTTGCAAGTTCAGCCTTGTCAACTTTGCCCTCTTCACGTTCCATTTTCACCTTGACCGCATCTGCATCCGTGACCACAAG
>MVQW01000160.1 GCA_002067265.1 Methanomethylovorans sp. PtaU1.Bin073
TACAGCAAAAAAGATCATAGATGATGCCATCAGCAGTGGAAGGAGAACTCTTGGTCTGGAATCTTTGGATCTGCTTAAAGCTTATGGCATTCCGGTGGTGCAGTCAAAGATTGCTGGCAATCTTACAGAGGCTGTTGCAGCATGTGAGGAAATGGGTTATCCTGTTGTGATGAAGATCATTTCTCCTGATATATCGCATAAGACGGATGTAGGCGGTATCAAACTTAACTTGAAAAATGCAGAGGATGTTGAACGTGCATATCTGACTATGATGTCAGATGTCAACCATTACATGCCAAATGCCCGGATAAAAGGTGTTCAAGTGCAGCAGATGGTAACAGGAGGAAAAGAGGTCATTATAGGCATGGACCGTGACCCTCAGTTTGGTCCGCTTTTAATGTTCGGGCTGGGAGGTGTTTATGTGGAATTTCTCAAGGACGTATCTTTTGCTGTGGCTCCTATCAATGATAAGGAAGCCCAGCATATGATCTCAGCTATCAAAACATATCCACTTATAGCAGGTGTAAGGGGTGAAACGCCTTCAGACATCAAAGCAATTGCAGATACTTTGCTTAAAGTATCACAGCTTGTGATGGACTTCCCAAAACTTATGGAATTCGAAATAAATCCCCTTATGGTCATGCCTGAAGGCAAAGGCTGCCTTGCAATGGATATCAGGATGACATTGAGGCAGGAATGATAAGTAGATTATAGATTATCTTAATTAGAAATAATCAATTAGTTACTATTAAGGTGTGTTAGGAGGGAGATTATGGCTTCAATATTGGTAAGCTCATCGGAACAGTACTCAGGAAAAAGCTCTCTATGTCTGGGTTTTGGTGTTATTCTTAAAGAGAGGGGTTATAAGATCGGATACATGAAGCCCATTGGAAATCTGCTTATAGATGTCAATGGATCACTTTCAGATGAGGATGCTGAGGGAATAAGAAAGTTACTGGGATTACAGGACGATCTAAGTTCCATTACTCCAATTTTGCTTACGGAGAACCTTACGGATGATGCTCTAATGGGTGTGGAGAAAGGCCTAGATGTGAGACTAAAGGAAGCTTATGAAAAAATATCTCAGGGCAAGGATGTGGTCCTGCTGGAAGGTGCAGGGGGCATCGGCGGCGGAGCAATGTACAATCTCTCAGATCCGGAGGTGGCTACAAAGCTCGATACCAAGATGCTGCTTATTACAAGATATGATTCTGAAAGGGCTGTTGACCGTATCCTCTGCGATCTGCGTATAATCCAGAACACAGAGATCCTTGCAGGCATAATACTTAACGAGGTACCTCTTAGTAAACTTAAAACAGTTTCTCATTTGGTGGTGCCTTTCCTGGAGAATAAAGGCATAAAAGTGTTCGGTTCCATCCCCGAAGATGATATGCTGCGCTCTGTATCAGTATCAGAAATGGTAGAAGACCTTAATGGAGAAGTACTGGTGGGTGCAAGCCACCTGGAAGACCTGGTGGAGCATTACCTTGTAGGTGCTATGGAGGTAGGTTCTGCCATAAAGTATTTCAGGCGTATGCCTAACGCAGCTGTGATAACTGGTGGTGACCGCTCAGATATACAAATGGCTGCCATTGAGGCTAAAGTAAAGTGCCTGGTGCTCACAGGCAATCTACGCCCCAGTGGTGCAGTGCTGGGAAGTGCGGAGGAGGCCAATATTCCCGTGATCCTTGTCAGGGGCGATACCATGAGCACCATTGAGAAAATGGAGCACCTTATTGGCCATGCACGTATAAAGCAGGAAGCTAAAATAAAAAGGATCGTGGAGCTCATCAAGAAATATGTAGATGTTGATGGGCTGATCGCGGAAATAGGACTTACTAAATAAATCCTTCTCCCACTTTCCTCAATTATTTTCGATTTCTTTTGTCCTCTGCCTGAGTATTTCCACAATATCCGGGTTCTGTAGCGTTGTCACATCACCTGCATTCCTGTCATTGACAATGGCTTTGAGCACGCGGCGCATTATTTTCCCGCTTCTTGTTTTAGGCAGATCGTCTGTGAATATTACCTGCTTTGGTTTTGCAATAGGACCGATATTCAGAGCTACATGGTTTATCAGTTCTTTCCTTAGTTTTTCAGTAGCCATTACACCTGAGCGGAGAATTACATAACAATAAATAACCTCCCCTTTAAGCTCATCCAGCTTTCCCACTACGGCCGATTCTGCAACAGCAGGATGTGATACGAGAACGCTTTCCACTTCAGCAGTACCTATTAGGTGTGCAGCCACTTTGATACTATCATCTACGCGTCCTATTATCCAGAAATAACCATTCTCATCCTGCTTGGCACCATCCCCTGCAAAATATGTTTTTCCATCCCATTTGCTCCAATATGTTTCCTTGAAACGTTCAGCATCGTTGAAGATGGTGCGCACCATACTTGGCCAAGGTCTCTTGATAGCAAGCAGTCCATCCTTGCCCCGGGGGACTTCTTTGCCAGTTTCATCAAGCACAATAGCTTCTATTCCCGGGAATGGTTTTGTGGCGCTACCGGGTTTGAGTGTAGTAATTCCAGGCAGGGGTGTGATGAGCACCATACCTGTTTCTGTCTGCCACCATGTATCGACTATGGGGCATTTCTTCTGCCCAATGTGTTCATAATACCAGAGCCAGGCTCCGGGATTGATTGCCTCTCCAACACTTCCCAGCAGGCGCAGAGTGGAAAGGTTATGCTTCTGTGGCCATTCATCACCCCATTTCATGAAAGTTCTGATGGCTGTAGGTGCGGTATAGAGTATGGTAACTTTGTGCCTTTCTATTAGGTCCCACCACCTGTCCTTATCCGGGAAATCAGGTGCTCCTTCATACATTAGTATTGTAGCACCATTTGATAGAGGTCCATAAACAAGATAAGAATGCCCTGTGATCCATCCACAGTCCGCAGTGCACCAGTAGATATCGTTCTCTTTCAGGTCGAATATCCACTTAGTAGTGACATGGGTACCTACCACATAGCCACCGGTGGTATGTACAATACCTTTTGGCTTGCCGGTGGTGCCGCTGGTGTACATAAGAAAGAGCATATCTTCTGCATCCATTGGTTCGGCTTCACAAACAGGTTTTTCGTCTTTCATCAGGTCATGCCACCACACATCCCTTTGTGGGTGCATCTCAACTTCAATGTCCGCCTGCTTTACAACTATCACTTTTTCGATGCCCTGGTACATGTGTGAATCCATGTCTGTCTTCTTTTTCTGTTCCACCACAGTGCCTCTGCGGTAATACCCATCGCATGTGATGATGAACTTACTCTTGGCATCCCCTATTCTGGTAAACAGAGCTTCACCGGAGAAAGCTGCAAAAACCACATTGTGTGGTGCACCTATTCTTGCACATGCCAGCATCGATATCACTATCTCTGGTATCATGGGCAGGTAAATGGTTATGATATCTCCTTTTTTCACACCCAGTTTTTTCAGGGCATTGGCAAAGCGGGAGGTTTCTTCCAGAAGTTGCCGGTATGTATATGTCTTGACTTCTCCCATCTCTCCCTCCCAGATGATGGCTGTTTTTTCAGCCCTGTTTGCCATGTGCACGTCCAGGCAGTTGTAGGAGGCGTTAAGTTTCCCTCCTATGAACCATTGCGCATGCGGTGGCTGCCAGTCAAGTACTTTGTCCCACTTTTTGAACCAGTGAATATCATTGGCAAGATCTTCCCAGAATCCTTCCAGGTCCTGCGCAGCTTTCTGGTACACTTCAGGGTCATTGATATTTGCTTTTCTTGCAAAATCCAGTGAAGGTGTATACTCTCCACTCATGAGGTTTTCTTTGTTTGTGCTAACTCCCATTTTCCACACCACAAAGTTGTTGTTCCTATTTTTCATTGGATAGGATGGGTCAAATAGTTTCCTGTACCAGTAAAACAAATATCGAATCACAAAAAGAGAAACAAAAGATAAATAAAAAAGTAAAGAATAAACATCTTATTTCATCATTTCAAGCACATCGCACATTTTATTGATGGTATCAACAGCAGTTTGCATACCCTCTTTATCTTCAAGAGCAGGCTTTTGCAGGATGCCGCCAAAATGTCCTCCGTCACCGACAACTATCATCCCATGTATGTGCATCCAGTCATGGATAGTCTGGATGGTCTTTTCCTGTCCGCCATTGCGTGAACCTCCAACTGCTAACGCTGCACCTACTTTGTTCTTTAACTGGAATCCCTGTCTCCTGTGCAGTACACTGCGGTCGAACAAGGCTTTGACCTGAGCGGTAACTGAGCCAAAATATACAGGTGATGACACAATAATGGCATCTGCTTCTTTCAGTTTTTGATACACATGCTGCATGTCATCGTCGATAGAACACATTTCCTCATCCCTGCATATCCCACATGCAGTACATGGAGCTATCTTTGACGATGATATGAGGACACTATCAACTTCAAAGCCTCTGCTTTTTGCTATTCCGAGGACTTTCTCTATCAGCTTGTCGTTGTTGCCACCTTTAACGGGGCTTGCGGAGATGCCTAATATCTTCATGTAAATCATGAATGTGAAATACGACCGCATTTATTATCTTTTGCTTTTGGTACAATAGTGTTTTCAGTGTTCCTGAAGGAATACATAAATATAAGAATGAATTCAATTATAATTCTACTTCGATGTTTCAGACGGAGGCATCGAAATAGCTGTGATTTACATTAACTACTGATAGCGGTGATTTAATTTTGTCAGCTAAGGATATCCTCACTATAGACGATTTTGATGTGAAAGGTAAAACAGTGCTGGTGAGAGTGGACATTAACACTCCTATGGACCCAGAGGGAAACATCCTGGATGATATGCGCATCAAAAGCCATATACCCACGTTGATTGACCTACATGAGGCTAAGGTTGTGTTACTGGCTCACCAGAGCAGACCTGGCAAAAAGGACTTCACCACTATGAAGGCACATGCCGCTCGAATGTCTCAGTACCTGGGACGTGAAGTAAAATACGTGGATGATATTTTCGGCACATGTGCCAAGAACAGTATCACTGCGATGAAAAATGGTGATGTTATTCTACTTGAGAATGTCAGGTTCTATTCAGAAGAGTCTCTGGAAAGGACCGTAGCAGAACATGCAAAATCTCATTTGGTCAAGAAGCTTCTACCACATATCGATATTTTCCTCAATGACGCTTTTGCCGTATCTCACAGGGCTCACTTATCTATTTTAGGGTTCACTGAAGCTCTTCCTACCGGAGCAGGAAGGGTTATGGAAAAAGAGGTAATTTCTCTGGACAGAGGTATAAAGGGCGGTGCCCGTCCTTGTATCTTTGTGCTGGGTGGTGCAAAGGTGGATGATTCTCTGAAGGTTGCAGAGAACGTTCTCATCAATGGCGGTGCTGACAGGGTTCTTGTTACCGGTGTGGTTGCAAATGTTATGCTTGCAGCATCTGGTGTTGATATTGGTAAGGTCAATATGGATTTCATAGAATCTCAGGGTTACACTGACCAGATAGAAAAGGCAAAGAAGGTTCTTAAAGAGTTCAATGGAAAGGTAGGTCTTCCCATAGATGTAGCTCTGAACGAGAATGGTAAACGTTTAGAGGTACAGGTAGAAGAACTTCCAAATGGCAATATGCCTATTTATGATATTGGTCTTGAAACTATAGTGGCTTTTTCTAATGAGCTTAAGAATGCAAGAACTGTAGTTCTTAATGGTCCGGCAGGACTTTCCGAAATGGCTGAATTTGCTCTTGGTACGCATGAGATAATAAGAGCTGCGTCTCATTCTGAATATTCTATAGCTGGAGGAGGTCACATTTCAGCGGAGATCCGTCATATCGGTTATGAGGACAAGTTCTCTCACCTGAGCACAGGCGGTGGTGCATGTATAGATTATCTTGCCGGAGAGAAATTACCAGGTGTCGTAGCACTGAAAGAAGCTGCAGCTAAACGTAAACTTCAGAAGTAATTGCTTTAAGCGGATACTAAAAGGGGAGTGGGTATCATATTAACCAAAGTTGAGGGAAAACTAGCTGTAAAGCTTGCAAGAGATGCAATTGAAACACATCTCAAAAGCGGTAAGAATATCGATATCTCTGAGATCGAGCTTCCATCTGTGTTCAATGAGAAAAGAGGAGTTTTTGTCACTCTCACAAAGGACGAATTGCTACGTGGTTGCATCGGCCATCCCTATCCTGATTCTCCTCTTAAATATGCTATCACTGATTCTGCAATATCGGCAGCTTTCCGTGACCCGCGCTTTCCTCCAGTCCGTGCTGATGAGATAAAGCGCATTGTTGTGGAAGTAACTATTCTTACTCCTCCAAAAAGGATCGATGCTTCTCCAAAGGAGCTTCCAGGTAAGATCGAGATAGGAAAGCATGGGCTTATTGTCAAAAAAGGATATTATCAAGGTCTTCTCCTGCCCCAGGTTGCTCCTGAGAACGACATGGATGAAATTGATTTTCTTAATCACACCTGCCTCAAAGCCGGCCTGGAGTATGATGCCTGGCTTACGGGGGCTGAAGTATACTCCTTTGAGGGGCAGATATTTGCTGAAAAAGAGCCCCTTGGTGAGGTTATAGAAAAGCATTTTGAAAAAGGATCATGCTCAAGCACGTGATCTGAAAAAATAGCTAAAAAATAATTTTATTTTTCTTTTTACGACTATTCTTAACCTATTTGTTCTATAATAAAGAAATATATTTAACACTTGACTACTAAGTTATATGTTGGGTGTGTTGGCAGTGACTACTAAGAAAGCTGTACTGGAAGTTCTCAAAACTGTTTTCGATCCGGAGATGCCTATCAGTATTCTGGACCTTGGACTTATTTATGACATTGATGTAAAAGGGGACCTTGTTCATATTAAAATGACTCTCACAACACCTCATTGTCCTATGAGTGCTGTTATTGTAAAGGATGTGAAGCAAAAGATAGAATCTATAGAAGGTGTCAATAAAGCTGATGTGGAACTTGTTTGGGATCCGATATGGAACCATTACATGATCTCCAAAGAAGTTATGGGAAAGACAAATCATAAATGAATTATTTCAGGTACATCTCTCCAGTGCATCCAGCAGCCTTTGCACATCTTTTTCCAGTGTGTCCAGCGATACTTCTATCATAAGGTTGACATTCCCTTCAGGACCGAATGTCCTGAAATCTGTGCGAAGACCCAGAAGTTTTTTACCTTTCGCATATGCATATCCTATTTCCCACGCTGTGCCAGAGTCTGCGTCACTGCCTCCA